>CAYHLZ010000001.1:0-9558 GCA_964357635.1 uncultured Candidatus Saccharibacteria bacterium
CCATGTTCCACAAGCCAAGGACTTTCTTCCTGATTCGGCGTTGCCACTTTTTGGTCCATTAGTCTTCCCTCTACTTTGCGGGAATCGGTATGGAAGCAAGTAGGGAGGCAAGACCCTCGTGCCACTCGAGGTGTGCTGCCATACCAACGATGTTATGACCGCACAGACTGCACGGTCCGGCACAGCAGGCCACGATGTGGCGAATGTGATTGTTTCTGTGGCAGTCGCAGAAGCACTCCGACCACGCAATCATAGCAGCGGGAACTTCAAGATTAATTTTCAAGGACTTCTCCTTCGGTGTCTACAGAAAGACTACTCTCCGCCAGAGATACTACAGAAGTTTTATAAAAAAACAAACCCCGTCCCGACGTAACGTCGGGACGGGGTTCTAGTTAGTGCCACGCACCGCAGGCGCAGGCGCCTTCCGTTACATCGCAACGTATGCCGCCATTGGTCCCGAGTGAGGCGTACCTCTGATGCGCAGCCGCGATACCGAGGTCGAGCCTGCCGTCCACTGTCGAGCAGATGACGAGTTCGTTGTAGGTGTGGTGGTGTTGTTTCGGATTCTTCCTGATATCTTCCAGCTTGTCCCTGCGATTCATCACTCACTCCTTTGTAGCTATTCTTTTTTAACAGTATCACAAAAATAAACCCCGCAAACGCGCGAACGCGTTTGCGGGGTGGGGAGGGGGAAGGGCTCAGAGCCTGTCGTTCTCGTCGGTGATACCGCCGGTCGTGGTGCCGGTGATCTCGGCGTAGCCTTGGATGAGGCCGGTCTTGGAAATGAGTCCTTGCTTCTCGATGATCTTGGTCGGGTCCTTGTGGAACCAGTCGAAGGTATCCTTCATGGCGCTTCTCCTCAATGTACAGGTTACCCCTCTATCTTAGCATGGGGTGGGGAATATCGGAACAATTATTTTTTATCAGACTCTATAATTTTTATTTCATTTTCTGACAATCCATAAAGGTCATAAATTTTTCCATCTATTTTCTTATCTAACTTTTCTATTTCAGATTTTATATTTTCCCATTCATTTGAATTTTCAAGTAATTCACCAAGCTTTTTGTTTAAAGAGGTTATTTCATCAACTAAGGTAGTAATTTCTTTTTGCTGATCTTTATTTCCAATACAGATTGGAATTTCCAAGAGAGGGCCCTTATCTATTTGTAATAGATCTCCTAATTGCTTTCCTTTATTTTTTAGCCAAAAGAAAGAAAGTTTTGAGTTTAATATTCCAGCTAAGTATTTTAAACCTATTCTGTCAGTATTAATAAAATTTAATGCACGAGAACCATAATATTGTTCTTCGGTGTAGAAAAAACTTGGGAAAGTCACCCTTACACCACAAACAATCTTTGGACCTTTCCTAAAAAACACTTCTTCTCTTTCTCTGTGTAGGTAAAAATATGGTTTATTGGGAGTTCCATATTTTCCCTTAGCCTTTGTAAGAGTTTTTTCAAATGGCTTGAAATGGCTTTCAATATTAGGATAATCATTTAGGTTTTTTCCTTTAAAATTTTTATCACTTATATAAAAAATAAAATTTTCTGATTCACCACTTTTATATCTACCAGATGCGGTAAAAAATGGTTTTAAAAATTTTTGCTCATTTTCATCATAACCGACTATGGTTTTTTCTAGAAAATATTTATCGGGCGCGGCAACTATTCCTTGTCCCACTTCTTTTTCTGTTAATTCGAAATTTTTCTTATTTTCTATTTTATCAAAAATTGAACCAGATTCTTGGTCAGCAAAAATTATATTTTTATTAATGAGTTTTTCTGGTTCAATTTCTATTTTCTGCTTTTCTCCAAAGATATCTAAAATTAGTTTCTCTTCACTCGCGTCTTTATTATTGATTCGCAAATAATCTATTTCATATTTTTTATTTGGTTTACGTTTTTCATATATAAAAATCATTGTCTGAATCCCAGCAGCCTGGAAAACCTTATAATCTCCAAAATCAACAAAACTTTTCAATTCTCCATCTGACAGAATCTTGTTTCTCATAATACTTGCCCCAGCATTAGTTACCCAATTATTGGGCGCAATAAAACTCATGACGCCATCTTCTTTTAGTAAATCTATTGAAATACACGCAAACATTGTCCATATATCCATTTTTCCTTGATAATAAGGGCTATCGTGCAAATCCTTAAAGGCATCCTTATTAACAAATTCTTTTATATATGGCGGGTTACCAATTATTACATCAAATCCACCCTGCCTGAACACATCGCGAAACTCCTCTTTCCAGTTAAAAAGTAAGGAATTACCATTTTTAATATTATTATCTAATTTTGGCAAAACTTCCTTGGAGTCAAGAGAGTTAATAAGCAAATTAAGGCGAGCAATTTCTACTGCTTGCATGTCTAAATCAACACCAAAAATATTTTCTAGAATTATCTGTCTCTTTATGGAACCACCAACTCCAAATTCTTTATATTTTTCTTCAATTGCTTCAAGTGCTCGAATAAGAAAAGATCCAGAACCACAAGCAGGATCTAGTACCCGTATCTTTTTTAAGTCATCTATACTGCGACACTTGTCTAGAACGGGTTTTAACGCATGTTTTACAATATAGTCCACAACAAAAATTGGGGTATAAAAAATTCCCTGCTCTTTTCTTTTTTTTACATCTTTTTCTACATTTACACCTTTTTTTGACTGCGTAAGCTTGTAGTTTAAATAGTTTTCATAAACTGTTCCCAAAACATCCGCCGGCATCTCTTTGAAATTATACTCATATTGGCCCCTTTTCCCGTATAATTTATTTACCATATTTTCAAATCCTTTGTTGTCAACTATCTCCCAACTTTCAAATGGATGTGGCGAGAAGAGGTTCGAGTCATAAATTTTGTCTAACTCTCGAAAAATTATAGACATCTCTTGAAATGGCATATAGGTCTTACTTTTTTCAGCTTCCCTTAAAAGAGTTTTTAATATATTTGGTTCAACCTCTCTATCTTCAGCAACACGGAGGAAAATCAAACGATCTAAAAGTTTTTGTACCCCTTCATCTATTACGTCTTTTGAAATGTTTAACTTATCATTCCAATTCCTGAATTCTTTTGTAAGCCACTCACGACAATCCTGGATATCTTCATTAATTTTTTTAATAACCGTAGCAACTCGCACTGATTTTTCTTTCTTCCCGTGTTTTTCAGCATATTCATCTAAAGCTTTCTTTCTGAATGCTTCTTTTGATAAGTACCAAAGAGTTTCAAAATCTGAAATATATTTATCGTATGAGAGTTCGAATACAAGTTTGTCCATTAAATCAACCTTTTCTATTCTCTGTGCGTTAAAAATCTTAATACTTTCAAAATCAGTCAAAACAGCGTAAGTCACGCCAGTATTCCAAGAATAATTCACCACTTGTCTTGAGAATACTTCATTATCCAAATCAGCACTGAATTTTTTAGATTCTAAATAAAACTGTGTTATCCCATTTATTTTTAGTGTGTGATCTGGATAACCAGAACCCTTTATATGGTCTTGAGAAGAAACCTCTTCTTTGTTTTTAGTATCCCACCCAAGTATTTCAAGTAATGGCAAAATAAATCCTTGAATTGTATCCTCTTCAGAATAAGTTTTTAATTTGCCAGTCTTTTTTATAACCTCATACTTGTCAATTAGTTTTTGAATATTCTGCTTTGCAACTTCTTTGTCCATGTATTTAAAACATATTAGATAGTGTCTTTGCGAGTTCTACTATAGAGCTATAGTAGCATTTTTATTGGCTTACTTCCTATTTAGATTTGACTAAAATAGTTTAAGGAGGACTATTTTATAAATTACTAGCTTTGTGTTAATATGCTTATCTGATAATTATATGGAGACAAAAGCATTTATAGTTGCAGACGAGGTCGTGCCCGGAGCCCAAAATAAAGCCGTGATTAATGGTGTTTTTGATGTTGTGTTTGCAAAATCTTTTCCAGCGATGCATAAATCTCTCGCAACATTCTTTGCCTTTGAAGGAAAGAATAAAAAATATAAATATGAACTTTTTCTCAAATACAAAGGAAATAGAATGAAAATCACCGAAACTGAGTTTGATAAAAATAACAAACAACACAAGGTAATTAGTAAGATAAATAACCTACCTTTTCCAAATGAAGGGGAATATATATTTGAGGTAGATTTAGACAAAAAATTGGTGGCTAGTGCATCTATTGAGGTGCGAAAAATATAATGACTAATACAACCACAACAACATCTAAGACAACCCTAAGAACTGCCGTTAACGATGATATGCAAACAACCAAAACTCCTAGAGTCAACTTGAGAAATTTTAAAGAAGTTTTAGAAGAGATTTCTGACGGCGTACTTCGTGGAGAAATAAAGAAAGCTAGAGCACAGTATAAAGCAGGAAAGGCCATACCTTTTTCCAAGGTAAGAAGAAAATAAAATGTATGCAGTCTTATTTTCTAAGAAAGCAAAGAAGCAGTTCGAGAATCTAGATAAAAATACTCAAGAAAAAATTAAGAAGGGTATTGAAGGTCTAAGCTTAAATCCATACCCCGCTCCTGGATCAAAAATCATAATTGATATAAAAAATTCAGAGCTAGCAGATTACAGAAAAATTATTGGTAGATGGAGAATTTTATTTGATATTATTGAAAAAAGGAAGCAAGTATATATTTTATACATAAGAATTAGAAATGAAAAAACATATTCCAAAAGATAGTGTATAAAACCAGGACGGGCGGACGCTGCGCTATCTCACTCCTCGGAAACCCACGGTTTTCCGACGGGCTTCGCCCTGCCTTCCTCCACGGGAGACCAGAGTGTTCTCCCGACCCCACTCCTGTTCGATCCGCCACCAACTCTTTAGCAAATAAAATGAAAACCACCCTTTCGGGTGGCGTCATTTTATTTGTGGAGATGGGCGGAATCGAACCGCCGTGCAAGATGAGATTGGACTAACTTCTACGTAAGATATTTTGCTTCATTTGGTTCAAGACTTGAGGTAGAGAGCAAACGAAAGCCCTCGAGTCTCTATTCTCTTAATTCAAAGCAGGTCGAGAAACTCCTGTTTGTAGTCCCGAATGATTACACAGCTTTCCAAGCACGGGACACTCTTAGAGGCTATGTCGCTAGGCCGGAGTTTTTAAGCTCGGACGTAGGCGAAAGCAAAGTCTTTCGCCGTAAAATACGGAGAAACTGTTGACTTCACTCGTGAGACAATTGAGTCTGCACTTAATTTTTGAAGCGGATTAAAGAGTCACTTCAGCTCTCTTACGCATTAGGCCAATGAATCGTCCTGTCTAGGCCGATCATCCCCCTAAAACATTTTGTGAGCAAAATGTTCGGGCGACTTCGGCAAAGCCGAAGTTTAGCCCATATTGGCAAATCCTATTTATTGATTTGCCCTACTTTGTTTGTATTCACTTAGGATCTTTCTCTTGAAACGGGCGCCCCAGAGACTCTTTAGGAATCTCTCGCGTTTGAACGCCTCGGTCTTATCTTCAAATTTCTCCGAATAGATAAGCTCGAGTGGGCGCCTGTTTCTTGTTGCAGTTACTGCGCCACTATTATGACGCTCTAATCTTTTCTCCAGATCTATACTGCAACCAACATAGAGTTTTTTATCCTTATTACTAATCAGGATATAAACAAAGTAGGGCATACCAAATTTTACAACGTTCTCTTTAGGTCTCTCTCAACGTCGCGCTTCTTGATACTCTGACGCTTGTCGAACTTTTTCTTTCCGCGAGCTATCGCAACGTCCACTTTTAGAAACCTGCCCTTATTATACACCGAAAGAGGCACTATTGTCAACCCTTTTGTTCCTTCCGCATCCGCGAGTTTCTCCAACTCTTTTTTTGAGAGAAGAATTTTCCTCGTGCGCTTTGAATCGTAATCTCTCGGTGCATTCTTCGGCTGATACGCAGGTATGTCGGCACCGATGAGGTAGCCCTCGCCCCCGCGGACTGTCACGTGTGTCCCCGCAAGGTTCATCTTGCCCTCCCGCACGGATTTCACCTCAAAGCCCAGAAGCTCTAACCCAGCAGAAAAAGTCTCGAGAATCTCGTAGTTGAAAAACGCTTTTGAGTTGTCCGCAAACCTTGTCATAAGGGCAATAATAGCAAAATTTGCCCTTTTATATATAATATGACCCCATGACCCGTTCGACATGCTCAGGGTCATAGTGAGTAACATCGAACTATGAAAGATCCGCTCCAGAAACAGAAGAAAATAATCATCACCAAGACCAAGGGGACTGGCGGTCTTCCTCCTGGCAGGGGACTTCTCGGCCAAGGGCTTCTCACTCTCCTTATCTTCCTCTCGCTTGTCTCCATATACTCGGCTATCTCGGATAAGTCAGCGGCACTTGAAGAGATTCCGCTCTCGGTTCTCGCCCAAGAAATTACCGACGGCAATGTAGAGTCCATTGTCGTTGTCGGAGACAAACTGGAACTCAAATTTACCGACGGCACAGAAAAGATTTCCAAGAAAGAAGCGGGGACAGCTCTCACCACCACTTTCAAAAATTATGAAATTGACTCCTCGGCACTTGCAAAAATTAATATTGAGGTGAAAAACGACCGAGGCTTCCTCTACTGGTTTGCCTCACTTGCACCGATTATCTTGCCCATCGCCTTCATCGTCTTTTTCCTCTGGTTTCTCTCGCGACAGGTTAAGGGCGCGGGGATGCAGGCCTTCACCTTCGGCCAGTCCAAGGCGAGGATGACACACCCCGACGACAAGAGCCAGAAAGTTACCTTTAAAGACGTGGCGGGTTGTAAAGAAGCGAAGGAAGAGCTCAAAGAGATTGTGGACTTCCTGAAAAATCCGAAAAAATTCTTGGACATCGGCGCCCGCATTCCTAAAGGTATTCTACTTATGGGCGCGCCGGGGACGGGTAAGACTCTGCTTGCCCGCGCTGTGGCGGGGGAGGCGGGAGTCTCTTTCTTCTCCATCTCGGGTTCAGAATTTGTTGAGATGTTTGTCGGTGTTGGCGCCTCGCGCGTGCGAGACCTCTTCGACCTCGCCAAGAAAGCGGCACCAGCCATCATCTTCGTAGACGAGATAGACGCAGTCGGACGTGTGCGCGGGACAGGTGTGGGCGGGGGTAACGACGAGCGCGAGCAGACTCTAAACCAAATCCTCGTGGAGCTCGACGGCTTTGAGCCGAACGAGAAGGTTATCGTCATGGCCGCAACCAACCGCCCAGACGTCCTTGACCCCGCGCTTCTCCGCCCCGGTCGCTTTGACAGACGAGTCACCCTTGACCTGCCAGACAGGAAGGATAGGGAAGAAATACTTTTGATACACGCTCGCAAGAAGCCTTTTGCCGAGGATGTAAACCTCCCACTTATCGCCGAGCGCACTCCCGGATTTTCCGGTGCTGATTTATATTCTCTTATGAACGAGGCAGCTATTCTTGCTGCCCGCGAGAACCGCACCAAGGTTGCCCAGTTTGACCTCATCCGCTCTATTGAAAAGGTGATGCTCGGTCCCGAGAGGAAAAGTCATATTCTCTCGCAGAAAGAAAAAGAATTAACGGCGTTCCACGAAGCGGGACACGCGGTAGTGGCCTCGGTCTTGCCTTATGCTGACCCCGTACATAAGATTTCCATAATTTCTCGCGGACGGGTGGCGGGCTACGTTCTCAAACTCCCACTAGAAGATAGGAAGATGCAGTCCAAAAAAGAATTCTTGGACGACATCGCAGTTTCTCTCGGTGGATACGTGGTGGAGAAAACTATTTTCCACGACCTGACCACTGGACCCTCCAACGACTTGCAGGTGGCAAGTGCCTTGGCGCGAGACATGGTGACTAAGTACGGTATGTCGGAGAAGATGGGACCCATTGCTCTTGAAGGTCCGTCGGGGAAACCCCTCTTTGGTATGGGTGTCGGCGACAAAGACTACTCCGAGAAAGTGGGTGCCGAGATTGATGCCGAGGTTTCTAAGATTATGAATGATGCGATGAAAAAGGTGGAGAAGATTATTAAAGACCACAGAAAAGCGCTTGAAGTTATCGCTCGACGTCTTATAGAAGTAGAGACTATTGAACAAAAGGAGTTTGAAGATATTTTAATTGCGAATGGTATTACCCCGAAGAAGAAAAAGGATATTGAGCATCAGGGGTAGGTAAAAAGAAAAGACCAATTTCTTTGCCGAGCTAAAATCAAAAACCCATTTTCTTAGCCTCGCGATAATTCTCTGGTGAGAATTTCGCTCTCTCGACCCGTCGGTCTGCGAGAGGCACGAAAATGGGTTTTTGATTTTCTTACAAACGATTCTACATTCCTCCTGGGTTGCACTCTTTGCAATTCTTCTTGTGGGTGAAGACTTCGTAGAGAGCCGAGAGGGCGACCAAGTAGTAGATAATCATAGAAACTGTACTTGGCAGATAGTTGCCGATACCATAGCCGAGCGCCTCAAGTCCCCAGTTAAGACCTCCAACGACAAGCAAGATAAATGTAACTTTGTGGATACTCATAGTTTTAATTAACTATTAAACCTACTTACCTTATCTATTTTACACCCTGCCAATTTTTAGACATCTATATTGTGCACAGGCTCTTTGGGCAAGATTTTTGCCTTTACGCCCGTATGTGCCGAGGCGGCCATCTGCATGATAACGTCTTTGACCTTCTCTGGGTTGGGCACTTGGTAGAAAACGAACTGCTTCTCTGACGCTGCTGTCTGAACTGTCACATCGCCAAAGTGGAGAAAGGTCTGGATCACGCCGTTGGTGTGCGTGGAGACGTCTTGGACACGACTACCATTGAGTTCCGCTACCTCTCGGTTGAAGAGTCCGTGCTGGTCGCTGTCTATGATGCGACGGTTGGTGATGATAACAGCACTTAAGGTGTATATGGTGAGCGAGTGGAAGATGGCAATCCAAAGACCCAAGTACCAAAGAGTTGAGAGAAAGAAGAAGACATCAAACCAACCACGATTGAGAAGATAAGAGTAGAAGACAAGCCCTAGGACTATCGGTAGAAGGGAGAGGAGTACGTAAAACCCGATGCGAACGTATATGGTGAAGACGTGTCGGCGCAGGAGGAGGAGTATCTCCTCGCCCTCTTTCTGCCCCTCAAAGGAACAGGACGACTCTCTGAAAATAGAAAAAAGTGATTTTATCATTGCGATAGATGAGCCAAGAATACAGAAATCTCAAGCTTGGAAAAAAGTATTATCGCTATGGTAGAAAGCACGAGAGAGCCAAACATAAATATGCCGGCAAACCTCTTTGGTTGAGTGCCGACACCGAAACGGGTGAGGTGGTAGGTGATGATGAAGGCCACAGCCCAGTAGACGAGAAATAGTCCGCCAAAGAGAACGTTTAAAATAATTTCCAAAAACGGCATAAACTATGCTCTTAATATTATCATCCTTTAAAAAAGAAAAGGCCGGGGGAGTTTGAAGTCCTCCCCGGCCTGTATTCGTGCGGATTCAGTCTATCCATAACCCGCTTTCACCTTCCCGCCCCGGCGGAAGATCAATTCGCCGCGGCCCCCGCTCCACGTCGCCAATGACCTAGCTCATGATGACGCCCAAGACCGCAAAGATGAAGATTACCCGCACAATTAGCTGGT
>CAYHLZ010000001.1:9568-264961 GCA_964357635.1 uncultured Candidatus Saccharibacteria bacterium
GGCCCCCGGGGGGTGTTTTGGGGGGGGCTGCTGTCTAGCCATACCCGGGTGTCCCCTGCCGGGGGGGGGGTTCTTTCTTGGCGCGGGGGCCGCCTCTCCTCGTCGCGAATGACGTAGCTCATGATGACGACCATGACCGCAAAGATGAAGATTCCGAGCACAATGAGCTGGTTTCCCATCCTGTAGAAGTCCTTGGCGTCCTCGACATCCACCTTGACATCCACGATTGTGAAAATGTCAGGATAGGTCACAGAGAGCTTGGTTATAAGGTCAATCCAGAGACCTGCCACGACGAAGGTTAGGGCGATCCAGGCTACCAGCCTCAAGAAACGTTTTACCCTTGAGTATGAATTGTCCGAGTTGTTCACTCTGAATTCTCCTAGTGAAGAACGAAAAAGCTCAAACACAATTGTACTAACTTTCTCTCGATAAGTCAAGATAGAGAAAAAAGAAAAAGAAAAAGCCGGAATTTCTCCCGGCCTTTTTTTGAGCGGGCAGCTCAGAAGTTTTGCGCTCGCCCACGGGGCTTTGTCGTTGCGAACACCACGGTCAAGCCGAGGAAGAGGATCATGCCAAGAAAGAAGTCGCCGGAGTAATCATTCTCGTATCGAGTGAGAATGATACTCACGAGACCGAAGATGGTTGCGAGCGCAACGAGATAGGACAGAAATCTCTTGCGTACGAATTGTCCGACAGATTCATTACCCCGGTTCTTGGTACTGTCCGAGACCATGAGGGCAACGACGAGGATCGGCGCCGAGATGAGGAAAAGTAGGGGCGCAAGTCCAGTCTGTTCAAGCTCGAACTCCATGAGTCCGAGGGCGATGACGAAGAGGGTGATCCCTGACGACCAGAGGCAGATATTCAAACGCGACATATGATTGATACTCCCTGTGAAGGTGGGGTTACAAAATCCAACTATGATTGTACTACCTTTATCTCGCTAAGTCAACATTAAGAAATACCCGCACCTTTGTGGGTGCGGGTACGTGTCGAGCGGCTTAGGTTCAGCCGACCTCGAGCCCTGGAGCATCCCTTGGATTGGAAGATAACTCGACTCCAAGATTTCGCCGTATGGCGTTCGGAATGCTGTACTTGTTGGCAAGGCGCAAGGCAACCTTGTGCTGTCCGCGCTCGATGGCCTCCCGGATCATCTGGTGCACAACGTGCATCTGCACGTCGTAATCAATGTCATTCATGGTGAGCCCTCCTTCTATCAGAGACTATGCCACCTTACTGTAAAAATTACAAATGTAACCACACAAACTAGTCCGCCCTCCACGACTCGAACGTGGGACCCTCGAGGTATAAGCTCGATGCTCTAACCAACTGAGCTAAGGGCGGCTTGCCCCGCCACGGCGGGGTGAAGAACTAAATATAGCACGAGGCACTATTCAAAGTGAATTTTTTTCTCCACTGACTCCAACCGCTCTTTGAGTAGTGGGAATTTTTTCAGCTCGGGATCTTCCCCTACGATTCTTGTCGCCTCAAGACGCGCTGCCTCCACCATTTTTATATTTTTTATCGCCTCCATGCCGAGATCCGAGATGCCCCACTGTTTTCCACCGACAAGTTCACCTGCACCACGCTGTTTAAGATCAAACTCCGCTAGTTCAAATCCATTTTTAGCAGTGACCAAAGCATGGAGCCTGTCTTTTGTTTTCTCACCCTGACTTTCCGTGAAAACGAAGCAATATGCCTGATGGTTGGAGCGGATAACTCTGCCACGGAGCTGGTGAAGTTGTGCGAGACCGAAACGTTCCGCACCTTCTATTATTATGAGTGATGCGTTTTCCACATTTACCCCCACCTCCACCACTGATGTGGCGACTAGGATATCAATTTTGCCATCGGCGAAATCCTTCATAACTTTTTCCTTGCTCGGCTTCCCGCCACCGGATTGGCGGGCAGGCATCTTGCTGTGAAGTATTCCTATCTCATACTCCGGAAAGATTTCTTTTTTCAAACGTTTGGCTTCTTCTTTTACAGATTTTGCTTGCACGGCAAGTTCCTTTGTCGGATCGGGCTCGTCTATACGGGGACAGATGACATAGAGTTGCCTGCCCGCCTTTAATTCTTCCCGAATCTTTTCGTACGCGTCTTTTCTTTTTGTTGGCAAGACGATTTCAGTAATAATTTTTTTCCTACCAGCGGGCATCTCGTCTATGAGAGAGAGGTCCAAGTCGCCGTAGAGGGTGAGCGCTAAGGTTCTTGGTATTGGCGTTGCCGTCATGGAGAGAAGGTGAGGGGTGATGTCACCTTTTCCAGCAAGTTTCTGGCGTTGTGCTGTGCCGAAGCGGTGCTGTTCGTCCACAATAACAAGTGCGAGGTGTTTAAACTTCACTGACTTTTGTATCAGAGCGTGAGTGCCGATAAGCACAGCTATTTCGCCCGAAGCGACCCACTTCAAGAGCTGACTACGAGAGATGTCAGTCGCTCCACTTGGATTAAGCTTTGACGGAAATTTTTTACACCCACTGCCTGTGATGAGAGCAATGTTTATCGGTAGATGAGAAAAGTATTTTATAAAAGATTCAAAGTGTTGTTGTGCCAAGATTTCTGTCGGTGCCATGTACGCCGACTGCAGTGTCCCGAAGTCTTGCCCCTTCGGTCTTGAAGTTGTGACGACATAGACTGCTGTGGCCGCCACAGCGGTTTTACCCGAGCCCACATCGCCTTCAAGAAGTCTTGCCATCGGGTGAGGACGAGAAAAGTCATTGAGGATGTGAGAGATAGATTTCTTTTGTGCCTCTGTTGCCTTGAAGGGGAAGCGCTCTATGAACTTGTCCGCATCAGAGACGGTTTTGTCTATGGCAAAGGCATTTCTTTCCTTAAACTCGGCTCTTAGGCGCTGTCTTTCAAGTTGGATGAAAAATATCTCTTCAAAAGCAAATCTTTTACGAGCAGCCTCGGCGTGCTCCATCTTCTTTGGCGTGTGAATGTAGATAAGAGCAGTGCCCAGTCTCGGCAGATGGTAATTTTTTAAAATATTTTCTGGTATTGGGTCTATGAGCTCGTCAAGAACTTTAGAGGAAAAGATATCTTTGACCTTGTGGTAAATCCAGTTGGAACTGACACCACGCGTTTCTGGATAAACTGGGTAGGGAGAGTGCTCCTCGGTCTTAGTTTTACTAAAAAGGTCTGGAATGACCTCTATCTTCGGGTTGGAAAAGTAGAGCACTCCCTTTCTTTCCGAAACCTTGCCCTCAACTCTAACCTTTGAGCCCTCGGGAATCATCTTGGCGAGATATGCCTGATGAAACCAAATTATTTTTATTTTGCTGGTGCCGTCATCTACAAATCCTTCTGCCATCGGGATTCTTTTTCTAAACGCCTTGGAAGTCTTTAAACCAGAGACGATACCGAAAATTACTGCCGTCTCACCCTTTTTTAGATCTTTGACATTGGCTATTTCTGCCGTATCTCCGTAACGCGTGGGGAAGTGATATAAAAGATTCTTTACTGTAACGATACCCAGACGCCTAAGAGCGCTTGCTTGCGCAGGCAAGATGCGAAACGCTTCTACCAGTAGAGTCTCTCCATGCATAGAGTCATTTTACTCTCTTGTCAGAGATTATTTTTCCGTCATCGAGAAGCACAATGCGCTCCGAAAGAGAGCTGTATTCTTCTTCGTGAGTGACCATGATGATTGTTTGACCCTGCTTGTGCACTTCTTGGAAAAGTTTCATTACGGTTCTTGAGGATTCGTTATCAAGATTGGCGGTGGGCTCATCGGCAAAAAGGATTTTGGGTCCGTGGGCGAGAGCTCTGGCGATGCTTGTCCTCTGTTGTTCTCCGCCGGAGAGTTGACTTGGAAGATTATTCAGGCGATGCACCAGACCCACTCTCTCAAGAGAGGCTTTTGCCTTCGCATACGCTTCTCCCTTTGACCTACCTTGCATCATAAGAGGTACTGCAACGTTTTCCAGTGCGGTTAGGTCTGGCAAAAGAGCGTAGTCTTGGAAAACGTAGCCAAGTTCGTTTAATCTAAAAGTAGTTTTCTCATCAGCAGTCATATTGTGAGCATCTTTACCGAAAAGATGTATTTCTCCCGAAGTAGCATCATCAAGAAGTGACATCTGATACATAAAAGTAGATTTACCTGCGCCCGAGCGTCCCATTATAGAGATCCACTCACCAGACTCGGCAGAAAAGTTTATACCCTTAAGCACCCGAGTTTCCTTGTTCCCGTCGTGAAATGTCTTTATTAAATTTGTTACTTGGATTAGGGGCATATTAGTTTCTTCCGAGGATTGAGTCCAAGGTATTTTTTCTCACAATCATTCTCGCTGGGATGTAGCCAGCGATAATGGTGGTGACCATAAGTATGGCGATCTTGATAAGTGTGCCAGAGAGCGGTGCGACAAGGATACCGTCGGAGAACGGAAAGTTTATAGGGTGAGTTCTGATGAACGGTTCCAAAAAACCGTATAGGAGAAAGAGTCCGATGATAGAACCACAGGCAGCGTAAAAGAATGATTGGAAAACGTATGAGAGCTCAATGGTCTTACCGCTAATACCGACACCCTTAAGGATGCCGATAAACTTCCTTCTGGTAATGGCGTTTATAAAGATAACGATGAAGATGGTGATGGAGGCGACCACCAGACCGACGGAGCTTATGAGGTTACCTAGGAGAGCAAAAGTGTCTTTGATATCTTGCAAGAACTTTGGTTGAGCGTCCTCAAAAGTCTGGACTCTGGCATACTCTCCAACACCAGAGCGAAGAAGAGATTCTTTAAACGCACTCGGATCTGTGCCAGGTTTTAATCGCACAGAAATTTCTCCGACGTTGTAGTCGTTTCTACCTATCAGGTCGCGAAACTGCGTGTCTACGAAATAGACTCTATAAGAGAGCTCATCAACTTTTGACTTCACAATGCCTTTTACCGTCATCTCTCTTTGGAGTTCACCAATAGTGATGCGTATCTTGTCTCCCACTCCAACATCATCAAGTGTTGGGAAGCTTGCGGTCTCTACTGGAAAGTATTCTGTTAGAAGATAAGAGCCAAGAAGAACTTGGTCATAATCCTCTGATGTTAGGTACTCTCCGTCAATAACGAAGCGGGAGATGCCGGTAAGATTGTTTTCATCAGCTGGGTTAATGCCGACAAACGGTGCGCCTGCAGTGTCTATCTCTTCCTCCTTGGTTGCTGTTTTATAACCTACTTCTACATTGCCGGAGGAAAGATAGCGGGCCGATACGGCAAGTGTCTCGGGCATGGCATTAACAATATTTAAAACCTGCGGACTCTGTTCTATAAAATTCTTTTTCTCAAGAGTAGAGAGAATAACATCGGAAGTGTAGAACTCTTTGTTTGCTTCCACTGCTCCCTCAATAAGTCCAACTAGAATTCCTGAGACCACCACAAGATTAAGGAAAGTGAGCGTCATCACAAAGATGATGAGTCCTGTCGTCCACTTACTAGCACGACGCATTTGGCGTAGAGCAAGGAAAAATCCTAAACGAATAAACTGTGGCATCTCTTTACTCCTCCTCGGGATTAATAATCAACTTACTCTCACTTGAAAGATCTGAAATGAGTTCCACTCTGCCGGAAGAATCTCTTTCTCCTACCACGACGGCAGTTTTCACTTCACTACCATCACTTGAGAGTAGATATACGAAAGTCTCTTCTCCTTCCTTAAAAACGGCGTGTTCAGGTATAAGTCTAGTGCCTCCTTTTCTGAAAGTTTCAATTTTAATATTGGCTGTCATGCCAGAACGAACTCTTTCGTCGGCTAAAGAGAAGGCGAGACGCACCTTATAAGTGGACACGCCGTCACGAATAGTTTCTGCTGGGTCTATATGAACGACTTTGGCTTTAAAAACATCTTTGTCACTATAGGCATCTAGGGTGATGTCGGAAGAATTGCCAATTCTTACTCCTGAAATTAGTATCTCGGGGACAAACGCTTCAATCTCCAGAGACTTACTAATTACCGATACCAGATTTTCATTTGCTGAAACTACTTGTCCGATTTTGCCATCTTGTTTTGAAACAACTCCATCTATGGGCGAGATTATTGAAGTCTTGGAAAGTTGAGAACGGAAGTTTGCAAGTGTTGCGCGCGCTGCTTCAACTCTTGCAACCTGAACAGGCACCTCAAGAAGCAGTCCTTTGAACTTATCTTCGGCAGAGATTAAATTCTGGGAAGCAGTGTTTAGACTCTCTTCTGCGAGAACCACAATGTCTCGGTAGTCATCTATTTCACTCTGTGACATCCAAGTTGTTTCCTCAAAAAGATTAACCGCTTGAGATACCTTGGTGATGTATGAAGAGACTTCCGAAAGATACTTTCTAGACATGTTCAAGTGATTATCTGTATAGGTAGAAGGTGAAAGTCCTGTAACAAGCGAGCGCCACTTATCAAGCGTATCTGTCATTAGTAAACGAGTATCACTTATAGAATCACGAAGATTTGGGTAACCGCTAAAGTCACCAACAATTTCTGGATTGTTTGAAAATGGATCAATAAAGAGCTGATCAGTTTTTTTAAAAACAACTTCGTCAGAAACTGCGCGGGTATTTATAATATTTTGGATTACTTGGCGCTTGGCGTTCTCAATCTGGGCCTCGTAGACACCAGCGCCATCGAGTTTCTCAAGATTGGCAAGAGCAAGTGAGAGTTCAGCTTCTGCTTTGAGTATTTCTGCCGAGATAGAACTTGCATCTATTCGTGCTATCAAGTCTCCAGGTCTAATGGTATCGCCAACATTTTTATAAATATTTGTAACGGTTCCAGTTGTTTCAAATCCTAACTCAACACTCTCTTTTGGTATGACTTTGCCAGAAATTTTGACCGTGCGGACAAGGTCTTCTGCCATGGGGGAGACCGTTTCTGTCTCGCCATTACTACCCACCTTGGCAAGCACAAAACCCACTACCACAAGGGCCAGCACGACGATGAGGAGCGCCTTTCTTTTTTTGATAAAATCAAGCATTTCTTAAGACTGATTTATAACACTTTTTTACTAAAAATCCAAACTCACAAACGTCATTGGCGGAGACGCAGGGATTCGAACCCTGGAGAGCTTTTAGACCCTACCTCGTTAGCAGTGAGGCGCTTTCGACCACTCAGCCACGTCTCCGTAATTGTTTAAACTACCACAATTTATACCTTTTCTCTAATATGAAGCAATAACTTGCCAAAAGGGAGGCATGACCTATAATATGCGCATATGAACGATTATGAAAACCAGGGCTTTTATCGCAAAAATGCCATCTGGCTCGTCGTCCTTGCCGCCATGGTCGTCTTCGGTCTTCTCCTGTTCAAGGGTTGGGATAAAGTTGTAAATGATGAGATTGACGGCATGGTTACCATTACAGGCTCTTTCAGCTGTCTGCCTTTAAAGGTTGGGGTTGAAGCAGGTGACGAAGACTGTACATTGGGTGTTAAGAGTCGCGACGGTCTTCACTATGCACTTGATATTAGCCGCATCCAAGACGCCAACACCGACCTCAAGGTCCAAGACACTATTGCCGTTACTGGTACTCTAAAACTGATAGCAGAAAAGCCGGCACCCGAATGGTCTGATTACGAAATCACTGGAGTGATACTAGTCAACACTCTTCTAAGAACTAGATAGTCTCTAATTTAGTGGGCGAGAGCTAGGCAGAAAATTTCTTTTGCGCCGGCAGAGCGTAGAGTCCGCTCCGCTTCTGCAAAAGTTGAACCAGTAGTGGTCACGTCGTCTATCAGGATTAAGCATTCTCCAGCGACTGAAGACGGATTCAGGACTTTCATTGAATGGGTGATGTTTTTTAGACGCTCTGTTCTTGAAGAGGTTTGAGTCTGACTTTCTGTATGATGCGTTTTTACAAGCTGTCTGGGTAAATATTTAAGGAACTTTTTTCTATCAAATTTTATTATTTCTTCTGCGAGAAGCTCTGATTGATTCCAACCTCTCTCAAATCTTCGTTTGTCTGAAACCGGTACGGGTACTAGTAGCGGACGGGACCCCTTTTCAAACACAGCTTTTTCTAAAAGTTCATGTTCAATATGCTCGAATAGAATTTCACCAAACTTTAAAGCAATCTGTCTGTTGCCACCATACTTGAGTTCCCAAATCATCTCTTTGACCAAGGGGTGCGCGTAGTCAAAAAGGGCAAAAGTATTTTTATTTTTCACCTGCTCTGCTTTGGGCAAGGTGTTTCTAAGTTCCTTAGCGGAGAGCGCTTCTAGTGCAAGAATCTTTTTATTTTTAGGAAAGAGAAAGGAAACTGCGAGATCTCTAATGCGAGAGAAAAGAGACATAGAGAGTTTGTGATATTATAAAACATATGGGATTCTTTACCAAATTTCTCAAACAAGACAGTCCTTCTGCCTTGGGTGTTGATATTGGCTCTTCTGCTATAAAAATTGTTCAGATAAAGAAGAAAAATGGGCAAGCAGTTCTAGAAACATATGGGGAACTTGCTTTGGGCCCCTATGCTGGCCTCGGTGTGGGTCAAGCAGCTATTTTGCCACCAGATAAAATCGCCCAAGCACTCATGGATTTGATGAAGGAGAAGGAGGTTAATATCACCACCAACAAGTGCGGCATCTCCATCCCTTTCGCCTCGTCTCTCATGGCGGTGATTGAGATGCCAGAGGTGAGCTCCAAACAACTTTCCGTTATGGTGCCTCTTGAAGCAAGAAAATATATTCCGGTACCAATCTCTGAAGTAATGCTTGACTGGTCTATTATTCCGAAAAGTGAAGTGCGCGCAGACGACTCATCGGAGTATACAAGCGAAAAACCAAACTTTGCATCCAACACAACGACGCCCGCACCATTTACCAAAATTGATGTCCTGATAGTTGCCATACACAACGAGACCATTGCTCGGTACCAAGAAATTGTTGCTAAGGCGGGGCTGGAAGCAGGATTCTTTGAAATAGAAATATTTAGTACCATGCGCTCGGTGCTCGATGATGCGCTTAGACCAGTCATGATTATGGACATGGGTGCTGCTTCAACCAAGCTTTATGTAGTTGAGCGGGGAGTGATTCGTTCGTCACACACCATTAACCGCGGTTCACAGGACATAACCTCCACCATGTCCAAGTCTCTTAACATGACTCTTGAGCAGGCAGAAATAACGAAGCGACAAATAGGCATGGCGGGTGAAGATAAAAATTTAAATGAAATAATTGGTTTAACCCTTGACCACATATTTTCAGAAGTAAACACCACCCTCTTGTCTTTTGAAAAGAGATACAACAAAACTATTTCTAAAATAATTCTTGTCGGAGGAGGTTCTGCCTTAAAAGGTCTCTCCGACTTGGCAAAAAATAATTTTAAAACAGAAGTGGTGTCAGCCGACCCTTTCAGTAAAGTCTCTAGCCCCGCATTTCTAGAAAGCATACTTAAGGAGACTGGACCAGAGTTCGCTGTTGCCATTGGTCTTGCTCTTAGGAAGCTTATGGAGGAGGAAAGGTAGTTATGAACACTTAATGTTTCGGTAATTTGGCTTTTTGTTCTATAATTTAGGGTAAATGGAGCCGAAATTTCAATCGTCTTTTATCCCCAAAGGTCCTATTGGTCCTTCTGCTAATACTCAAGTAGCAAGGGAGGGGGGTAAAAGTAGAAGTATCCTCTCATATGTGTCTATGATTGTATTTGTCCTCTCGGTTCTTCTAGCAGGAGGAGTTTTTGGTTATAAGTATTATCTTAAGTATAGTATTGAAAACATGGGCACCGCTCTTGAGGAAGCCAGAGCCAACCTAGAACCAGAGACTATCAGCGAACTCACCCGTCTCAATAGTCGTCTTGTATCTACCAGAGACCTTGTTTTAACGCACAGAGCCATTACACCCCTCTTTGAGTTTATAGAAATGTCTACTCCAAAGACGGTACGTTTCAATACTTTCTCTTTCACCGCAACTGATGCTGGAGTAGAGCTCTCTATGGGTGGCGAAGCACGTGGTTACAGCGCACTTGCACTTGCTGCCGATATTTTCAACAAGAGTGAGGCTTTTAAAAATCCTGTTTTTTCTAACCTAAGTCTTAATCTTAAGGGGGATGTTGTCTTTTCTTTCAAAGCAACGGTTGATCCAAGCTTGGTTTTGTATTCTAGACAGACTGAACCGGTTCCCGATGCAGAGATTAACACCGAGAGTAATCTAGAACTACAATGAAAGACACCACTGCTGTAATTTTACTTCTTCTCTCTATTGGCATTTTCTACACTTTCACTAGTGGGCAGTATCAAGAGGTGAAAAATTTGCGAACACTCGCACTTGAATATAAAAATGTTTTAGATGAAGCGGCCGCCATTGAGGAACTTCGAGACTCTCTACTGAACACTTACTCTGCGATTCCAAAAGCAGAAATTGAGCGTTTGAACAAAGTTTTACCAAACACCGTTGATACGGTGCAACTGGCCTTTGACCTTGACGGCATGGCGTCAAAGTATGGTATCTCAATAAGAAGTGTTAAAACAAATACCGACATCACAGCAAACCAAGACTTTTCTGTTTTACCGGACCACGCCCCAACTTATAATAAAGCAAGCATCACCTTCAGTTTTATCTCAAACTATGCAAACTTTAAGCAGATGCTTGCTGATGTGGAAAAAAGCTTAAGACTTATGGATGTGAGTTCAATCTCGTTTCAGTCGCAGGATTCCGGCCTCTATGATTATCAAATATCAGCCGATACGTACTGGCTTAAATAATTATGAAAACTCTAAGTCAAAACAAAACAATAATCGGAGCCATTGCTGTTTTCATTACATTGATACTTCTCTATAACGTTTTTCTCAAGGCAGACCCCGAACTTATACCAGACGAGTTGGCAGCCTCAACTATCGGCGAAGACCTGATAAGAACTCACGCAGAACTTCAGAGAGTTACCCTAGATACAGCGCTATTTTCTTCTCCAAATTATCAAAGGCTTGTTGATTTTAATCTTACTATTCCAGCACAGCCCACTGGCAGAACAAATCCTTTTGACATTATCGGTAGAGACTAATTACGATGGCAACTCAGCTCAATAAAAAGTCGGCGCAAAGCATTCCGACCAAAAGTCTCAAAGACGTAAAGGTCTCGGACAAAGTACTTGAATACATATCCCAAGATTCAGCGGAGCACTATAGGATAGTGCCAATGGCGGTTAAGGATGGGGTACTTGAAGTGGGTGCTCTTGATCCAAATGACCTTGACACTCGCGATGCACTAAACTTTATTTCTTCGCGCATCGGCATGCCTTACAAACTGTTTCTTATTAGCGAAGAAGACTTCGGCACTCTTCTTGATAGGTACAAAGGACTTTCTGGAGAAGTAACTAAAGCACTTTCTGAACTTGATTCCGAGCTTTCTATTAATACACAAGAGATAAAAACCGAGAACGATAAAGATAAAGAAACTTCCGATGCCAAGATTGTAGAAGACGCTCCTGTTACTAAGATTGTTGCCACTATTTTAAATTATGCTTCCGAAGGCAAGGCTTCCGATGTGCACATTGAGCCGACACACGACACTGTCCGAGTACGTTTCAGAGTTGATGGAGTACTTAACACTTCGCTTATCTTACCCATGAAGGTCCACTCGGCAGTGGTGGCTCGTATTAAGATTATTTCTAACATGCGTCTAGACGAGAAACGCAAACCTCAAGATGGTCGTTTCTCCGCCACTATAGAATCAAGAAAAATTGACTTCCGTGTTTCCACCTTCCCAACATATTATGGTGAAAAAGTTGTAATGCGTATTCTTGACCAATCCCAAGGTCTTAGAACTCTAGACGACATGGGTTTCTCGGAAAAAAATCTTAAATTAATAAGAAGTTCGCTCACACGACCATATGGTTTGGTGCTTATAACCGGACCAACAGGTTCCGGTAAATCTACCACTCTTTACGCCATGTTAAATGAGCTAGACAAAGACCATCAAAATGTTCTTTCGCTAGAGGATCCTGTTGAATACTCAATAGACGGCGTCTCACAGTCTCAAGTACACCCAGAGATTGATTACACTTTTGCTACAGGTCTCCGCACCACTTTACGCCAAGACCCAGATGTCATTATGGTGGGAGAGATTAGAGACAAAGAAACGGCACAACTCGCAATTCAAGCTGCGCTCACGGGTCACTTGGTCTTCTCAACTCTGCACACCAACAACGCCATCGGAGCAATCCCGAGACTCATAGACATGGGAGTTGATCCGTATCTTATTGCACCAACGCTTATTTTAACCATGGCACAAAGATTGGTACGCAAACTTTGTCCGGATAGTGGCAAACCACTTCCGGTTGAGGGCTCTATTAAGGTTATGGTAGATAAGCAGTTTGAAGATTTGCCGGCAGAGTTTAAAAGTAAACTTACCTTTGGAGATAAGATGTATGAGATTGAGCCAACACCTACCTGTCTCAACGGCACTTCTGGTCGCGTAGCTGTTATAGAAGCTTTTGAAATGGATAGAGACATTGAGTCAATTATCTTGAAAGGTCCAACAGAACCAGAGCTCTACAAGATAGCCCGTGCTAAAGGCATGCTTTCTATGAAAGAGGATGCCATCCTTAAGGCTTTCCAGAGAATCGTTCCTTTTGAAGAAATTAATACGCTATAATAAAGATATGAGTAAAAAATACAGCATTCTTATAGTGGATGACGACAAGTTTCTTCTAGATATGTATCGCAAGAAGTTTGAGCGCGATGGTGCTACAGCTGATGTGGCGGTTGGCTCTGATGAGGCACTCAATAAGCTTAGAGGAGGCGCCAAACCAGATGTCCTAGTTCTTGACATCATCATGCCCAGCATGGATGGCATTGAACTTTTAGAGGCTATCCGTAAAGAGAAACTTGCTCCTGATGCGACAGTAGTAATGCTAACTAATGAAAGTAACCGAGAGAGAATCGATAAGGCAAAGACTCTCGGCATTAAGGGCTATATTGTTAAAGCTACAAGTATTCCTTCAGAAGTTATTGAGAAAATAAAGGAAATTGCTAATTTAAAATAATTAAAATGTCTACTGCAACAGAAAAACTTCTTAACGAACTTGTGGACACTGTGGTCAAAGAAGATGCTTCAGACCTTCACCTTTCTGAAGCCAAAACGCCGGTAATCAGAGTTTCAAACTTCCTGATTCCTTTAGTCAAGATTCCTCCAGTATCACGCACGGATATGGAGGGGATTCTGTCTATGCTCCTTTCTCCTTTAAACAAACAGGAATTTGCAGACAACAAAGAAACCAATTTTGCCTATAGTCACGCCACTGGCAAACGTTTTCGTTGCAATACTTATCTTTCGCTTGGGAAAATTGGTATCGCCATGAGACTCATACCTTCAAGAATTAAAACTTTTGAAGAACTTAGTTTGCCACCAATTCTAGAAACCTTTGCTAGACGCCAACAAGGTTTTTTCTTGGTGGTGGGTCCGGTAGGAGTGGGCAAGTCAACAACTCTTGCAAGCATGGTGGAGACGATAAACCAAGAACGACTGGAGCACATTGTTACTATTGAAGATCCCATTGAATACATTTTTGAACCAAAGAAAGCAATTATCAACCAACGCGAGGTAAAGATTGATACACCGGACTTTCACACAGCGCTCCAAGGTGTTTTCCGTCAAGATGCTGACATTCTGATGATTGGTGAGATGCGTGACCCAGAGACAATCTCAACCGCTGTGACCGCAGCAGAGACAGGGCACTTAGTACTCTCAACCCTTCACACCAACACAGCGGGGCAAACTGTAGACCGTATCATTGACTCATTCCCTGCAGACCAACAGACTCAAATTAGAATTCAGTTGGCGGGCTCACTTCTCGGAATCTTTTCTCAACGACTTCTACCTCGTATCTCTGGTGGACTAGTCCCAGCCTTTGAACTACTCATAAACAACAATGCCACCGCTAACCTTATTCGTGAGAAGAGAACGCATGAGATTAGCTCTGTTATTGAGACTAGCTCGGAGGAGGGGATGATAAACCTCAACCGTTCCCTTGCCGAATTAGTGAGAAGGGGAGAAGTTACTGTAGAAAATGCTTTGCAGTTTTCCAACAACCGCAAAGCGTTGGAGAGGATGATTTAACTAAAGAATGCTTTTTAATTACAAAGCCCTTGAAAGTTCTGGAAAAGAAACTTCGGGAACGATTGAAGCAGTTTCCGTAGACGTTGCTGTTGGCTCTCTTCAAAAACGAGGTTTAATGGTGGCAGAAATTGAGCCAGCAGAGAAAGAGTCTTGGCTTGCGAAAATTCAGTTCGGTTCAGGTGTCTCACATAAGGAAGTTGTTATTCTCTCAAGGCAGATGGCCACGCTTTTTGAAGCCCAAGTCTCTGCTCTAAAAATATTTACCCTTCTTTCTGGTGAGATGGATAACGTTGCCCTAAGGAAGAGTCTGACCATGATTGCAGATGACCTACAGTCCGGCAGCTCTATTTCTAAAGCTCTTGCCAAGCATCCGCACATTTTCTCGGACTTCTACGTCAACATGGTTCGCTCTGGTGAGGAGACAGGAAAATTAAATGAAACCTTCAACCACTTGGCAGACTATCTTGACCGCAACTACGAAGTAGTCTCCAAGGCAAGAAATGCTCTTATATATCCTGCGTTTGTCATCACCGTTTTTATTGGTGTGATGGTGCTCATGTTTACGATGATTATACCAAAGATAAGTCTTATTATAATTGAGTCAGGTCAAGTGATACCTATTTATACCCAAATAGTTTTTGCTGTTAGTAACTTTTTTGTTGACTATGGATTCCTTTTGCTCGCAGCTTTGATGATTACTGGATTTTTGATCATACGGTATACCAAAACAGCCGAAGGTCGCTCGGCCCTAGCTCGCTTTAAACTTACTATTCCTTATGTAGGCAATCTTTACAAGAAACTCTATCTCTCAATAATTGCCGACAACATGAATACCATGGTTTTGTCTGGTATTCCTATGGCAAACGCCATTGAGGTCACGGCGACAGTGGTGGGTAATGATATCTATAGGCAAATTCTTGAAGAAAGTCTCTTGGCCGTGAGAGGCGGTAGCTCTTTCTCTCAATCTCTTTCCCAATATGAAGAGATTCCAAGTATGCTTGTCCAGATGATACGAGTGGGTGAGGAGTCAGGAGAGCTTGGTTCAATTTTGGGTACTATGGCCCACTTTTACCAAAGAGAGGTGATAAATGCAGTAGACACTCTAGTGAGCTTAATTGAGCCAGTCATGATTATTATGCTCGGTCTTGGCGTAGGCGTCCTTTTGGCCTCTGTACTTATCCCCATATACGACATTGCTAATGCCGTCTAAATATAGAGTATAATAAGCATATTCACTGGAAAAAGGTGATTTATAAACTTAGAGGTAAAAATTACTTAAAAATATGATTAGAAATGGAAATAAGGGCTTCACCCTCATTGAGCTTCTGGTGGTTATCGCCATCATCGGTATTCTCTCATCAGTGGTGTTAGCGTCTCTCAATACCGCAAGAACCAAGGGTTCTGATGCCGCGGTTAAGTCATCTATGGCCAATGCTCGTGCTCAAGCAGAACTATTCTATGACGGAGGTCAGACCTATGCCGCAGTTTGCACCGCCGCAGGTGGTGTTGGTTCGATTCTAAATGGGGCGGTTGCTAATAGTGCAGCGTCACCTGCAACTATGACAAACGTAGATGGAACTGCTTCTGCTCCAGCTGTAGCAGTTTGTCACGATGACCCTACCGCATGGGCGGCATCGCTGCCTCTAAAGGGCACAAACTACTGGTGTGTTGATTCTGCAGGTACTTCTGCTCAAAGAACAAACGTGTTGGGTGCTGGTTTGTTCGTTTGTCCAGCAACTTGATCTCATTTAGTTTTGGTTCTTATTGTAAGTTTGTGCTTAATCGTCTATAGCCTTATCCCCAGTATTGACGGTTCAAAACCACCCTTAGGGGCGGTTTTGTTATAATATTGGTGTTAGTCTCCCATATGTGTTTATAATAAGTAATTAAAGCTATTTAATGATTACCAATAAGAAAAGAGGTTTTACGTTGATTGAGCTTCTGGTGGTTATCGCAATCATCGGTATTCTCTCATCAGTGGTGTTAGCGTCTCTCAATACTGCTCGCGGAAAGGGTTCAGACGCTGCCATTAAGAGCCAGCTGGCAGGGCTCCGTGCTCAAGCAGAAATTGTTTATGATTCTAACACGCCCAATAGCTATGCTGGGCTTTGTGCTAATGCAAACATTCTTGCTGGGTTTAATGCTGCAATAGCGGCAGCAGGGCCAGGTGTGGCTGGAAACGTCACTCTTGCTCAACCTGGTACAGCAACAATAGGAGTTTGTCACCTCGCAGCAAATAACTTCAGTTGGGCTATTAATGTTCCCATGAAAACTTCATCAGCTAACTCATGGTGCGTTGACAGTGCTGGTACCTCAAAACAGATTACTGCGGGCTATTTGGCAGGTAACTCAACAATTTGTCCTTAATAGCTTTATAATTAATCAAATGAATAAAAGAGGTTTTACGTTAATTGAGCTTCTGGTGGTTATCGCCATCATCGGTATTCTCTCATCAGTGGTGTTAGCGTCTCTTAACACGGCTAGGAATAAGGGTGCCGATGCTAAAGTTAAGTCTCAACTTGCAAACATGCGTTCAGAGGCAGAAATCTACTACGACACCAATGGTCACTATGGCACTGTTACTACTGACCTTTGTGACGATGTGGTGGATGATTTCTTTGAGGATTCTGTAGTTTCAAAAATGAACCAATACACTCTGCAGACAAATTATCCAGCTGGCGCAACAGTTTCGTGTCACACAGACACTACCGCTTGGGCAGCTTCAGCACTTCTTTTAACTTCAACTACAGGTGCTGCTTGGTGCGTTGACAGTACGGGGGTTTCTAGAGAGATTCCAGCCAATCTTCTTGCCGGCGAAGTTGCTTGTCCGTAAAGAAAATTTAAAGCTTGGTATACTTAAGGGATGACTTGGGTCATCCTTTTTGTTTTCGGCATTATTGTTGGTAGTTTTCTCAATGTAGTTGGACTTCGCTGGGACCTGCCCCGCCTTGGCGGGGTTCTGTCCAATTTTGGAGGCAGGTCATCATGTCCAAATTGCGGCAAGACACTTGGCTTCTTTGAACTTGTGCCGATTATAAGTTTTTTTATTTTAAGAGCAAGGTGTAAGGGCTGTAGCGCCAAAATTTCTTGGCAATATCCGATAGTAGAAATCTGGTCCGGTCTTATCTTTGCCTCTCTCTTTTATGCGATAAGCCCTACGGACCTACTCTCGTATCTTCACTATCTAGTTCTCGTAATTGTATTTTGTATTTATGTCGTCATCACTATTTATGACTTTAAATATAAAATTATCCCCGACAAACTTGTTTACTCTGCAATATTTTTAAGCCTTCTTGTTCCTTTAATTTTTGTTGACTACTCTCTTTTAGACTGGTTATCTGGACCAATTCTATTCACTTTCTTTGCTTCAATATGGTTTTTTAGTAAAGGCAGGGCTATGGGATTTGGTGACGCCAAACTTGGACTCTCTGTGGGCCTTCTTTTAGGCGCGGCATATGGCTTTTCTGCCATCATGCTTTCTTTCTGGATAGGCGCTATCGCTTCTCTTACCTTCATTTTCTTAAATAAACTCGGCTTTCTAAAAGGTGCCAAAAGCCTTACAATTAAGAGTGAGGTGCCGTTTGCACCAGCCATAATCTTGGGCGCTTGGACGGCTTACATTTTTCACCTAAATATTCTTAATGTCACTTCACTTTAGAAAAAATTGTGGTCTGCCCGCCGATCAGATGGCGGGGTTCTCTCTTGTTGAATTACTGGTCTCCATCAGTATAGTTGCTCTGATAATGACGGTTGTTATCTCAAATCAGGCAAATTACACTGACCGCGCCAACCTTACTAACTTGGCTGACGAAATTGGTTTAAGCATATCTCAAGCACAAGCCTACGGTGTGAGTACTAAAGAGTTTCCTACTAACCCTGGTGAATTTAATGCTTCTTACGGACTCACCTTCAGTCTTCTCGGTAATCCTGCTGGCTCATCTCTAGCTTATTTATATTTTGCTGACCGAGGAAACCCCAGCAATAAGCGCTATGATGATGGTGGAAACTGGATTACCTGTACTCCGGGCGGTGCTTCAGAGTGTTTACAAAAGACAAATATTTCTGGTGGAAATGATATACAGTCGTTGTGTATGATTATAAATCTATTAGCTGACGACTGCACAACGCCGAGACGCATAGATATAAGCTTTGATCGTCCCAATACCGAAGCTCAAATTATCTTTTTCAACAATTTGGGCAATACATATACTAACAGCGCCATGATAGGGGCAAGAATTATTCTCAGAAGTGCCAGTGGTTTAACCAAGTCAGTTCTTGTTTACAAGACGGGTCAAGTTTCTATTCAATAGTATATGTCTAATGTAAATAAAAAAAATAAAGGATTTACATTAGTTGAATTGCTAGTTGCTATAGCACTTTTCATTACCATCATGACTGTTTCCATGAGTTCTATCGTTGGTATTCTTGATGCTAACCGGAAATCTAGATCCCTGAAGACAGCACTTTCCAATCTAAACTTGGCCATGGAAAGTATGGCAAAAGAAATGCGTTTCGGCACCAATTACCACTGTGGCTCAACTGGCACTATTACCACGCCACAAAATTGTGCTGGCGGTGGCACGTTTGTGAGCTTTCTTTCAAGTGATAATCTCCAGATAACCTACAGCACAACCACTACGACTCTTTATAAACAAGTGTGGCCTAACTATCCCACTCCCCCGGCCCCCCCTTTCATTGCAGTAACCGCGTCGGAGATTATTATGGATAGTGTTACTTTCTATACTTTTGGCTCAGACTCAAGCGACACTCTTCAACCTAAGATAATTATTAGAATTATAGGTCACGCCGGTACAATTAAAGGTCGATCCGATTTTACTTTACAGACCCTTGTGTCACAGCGATTTTTAGACAGATAACTCTATGCCAGACCAAAGTAACAAAAAAAATAAAGGTTTCACCATCGTAGAGAGTCTTGTAGCTATTACTATTTTGGTCATGGTGGTGGTCTCTGCTTCTAGAGCAGTTCAGACAGGCATATCTGCCTATATTTTTTCTAAAGATCAAATTATTGCGTTTTATCTTGCACAAGAGGCGTTTGAACAAATTAGAAATCTCCGTGATGAAAACGCCCTAAGCGTCGGCGGACACTGGCTCGCTGGTATTTCTGAAAATGCAGGAAACCCGTGTTGGTTTGGTAATAATTGTTATGTAGACACCATTAATAGTAATGGTACGGGTATCGGCCCGTATTCATGTGGCGGAGCTTGCCAACCACTTAGACAACAAGCCACTTCAAATTTCTTTGGCTACAATGGAACATGGGCAGCAACTATTTTTACGAGAACCATTACCTTAACACAAGCGAATGCAAACGAAATCACAGTTCTGGTTACAGTTGATTGGTCAAAAGGTGGAACTCCAAAACAATTCAGAGCTAAAGAAAATCTTTTAAACTGGCAATGAAAAACACGAACAAAAATCGAGGCTTTACGCTTTTCATAGCAATTATTATAACCGGGGCTTTGGTTTTAATTGCTGCAGGCATAGGGTCTCTTGCAACAAGACATGCCCAAATTGCTTCTTCTGGACAATCATCACAACACGCATTTTATGCGGCGGATACCGGCATGGAGTGCGCCCTCTACTGGGATGTTAAAAATCCGGCTGGATACAGCGCTTTCTCTACTTCAACCCCAACAAGTCCTATAACATGCAACAATAAGAACATAGTCGTATCTCCTGTTGTGAGTGGAACGCCACCACGTAACGGTACAACAACTATCAGCTTTGATTTCACCCCCGCTGACCCATACTGTGTAGTTGTTACTATCGCAAAGTGGTATGTAGGCGGAACACCTAAGACAAAAATAGAATCAAAGGGCTATAACACTTGTTCTGCATCAAACCCTAGACGTGTAGAACGTGCTGTGCGAGCACAATACTAATGGCCAAAATAGGTAAGGAGACAAAAGAGCGAGTTTTGAGACTGCGAA
Organism: uncultured Candidatus Saccharibacteria bacterium; assembly: GCA_964357635.1. Lineage (GTDB taxonomy): Bacteria > Patescibacteriota > Minisyncoccia > Phycocordibacterales > Zambryskibacteraceae > UBA5004. Next base: position 29,539 of record CAYHLZ010000001.1, read on the forward strand.
AGACTATAGAGCATCACAGTCATCTTTATCACACAAAAGACTCTCCAGAAATTTCTGACCAAGCCTATGATGCGCTTGTGCGCGAACTTGAGAAAATTGAACAGGAATTTCCGGAACTAGCCACAAAAGATTCTCCCACTCGTAAGGTTGGTGCTCAAGTACTTGAGAAATTTGAGAAAGTAACACACGCAGTTTCCCAATGGTCTTTTAACGATGCGTTTGACGAAGACGGTATCCACGCTTTTGACGAAAGAATCAAAAAGGGTGTTAGCAGTAATCCAGAATACTTAATAGAGTTAAAAATTGATGGTCTTAAGGTAGTTTTGACGTACAAAGACGGTGAACTTGAGACGGCTGCGACACGCGGTGACGGACAGGTTGGGGAGAATGTCACCAACAATGTTCTCACTATAAAATCAATCCCCCAGAAACTTAATAAAAAAATTAATATTGTGGTTGAAGGTGAGGTTTGGATGGCAAAAAGTACACTTGAGAAATTAAACCAAGAAAGAAAAAAGAATGGAGAAGAACCATTTGCCAATCCTCGCAACGTTGCTGCTGGTTCTCTGCGTCAACTCGACTCTAATATCACTCGTGAAAGAAAACTTGATTCATTTATCTACGACATCTCCCTCTTAGAGGGTGGAGCATTACCACTTACTCAAGAAGAAGAGTTAAAACTTTTACAACAACTTGGATTTAAGGTTAACCCGCACTTTAAAAAAGCCCAGGACATAGAAGAGGTGATTAAATACTGGAAGACTTGGCAAGATAAAGCGCAAAAGGAAGATTATCTCTTGGATGGTATTGTTGTTAAAGTAAATTCTAGAAAATCGCAAGAAATACTTGGCTACACCGGCAAATCGCCACGCTTCGGCATTGCTTTCAAATTTAAAGCCGAACAGGTAACGACCACGGTAGAAAACATTACACTTCAGCTCGGCAGAACTGGTGTACTCACACCAGTTGCTTCTCTTAAACCGGTTTCTGTAGCTGGTTCTATCGTTTCGCGTGCGACTCTACACAACGATGATGAAATCAGGCGCAAAGATATAAGGATAGGAGACACAGTGGTACTCCAGAAAGCCGGAGATGTCATACCCGAAGTGGTAAGAGTTCTTACAGAGCTAAGAACCGGCAAGGAAAAAGTTTTTAAATTCCCAACACATTTTCCTCTCTGTGGTGGTGATGGATCCATTGAGCGTATCCTAGGGCAGTCTGCCTACCGCTGTGTGGCAAAAAACTCATTTGAACAACAGAGACGCAAACTTGAACACTTTGCCTCAAGACGAGTCTTTGACATAGACGGTCTTGGACCCAAAATCATTAACCAGTTAATGGGAGCGGAGATTATCTCAAACTTTGATGACATTTTTACTATCAAACGAGGTGACTTGGAAACATTGGAACGCTTTGGAGAAAAGTCCATAGACAACCTGCTTAAAGCAATAGAAAAAGCACGTTCTGTTACGCTCCCACGTTTTATCGCCTCCCTCTCAATATCCCAAGTAGGGGAAGAAACTTCGCATGATCTTGCGGAACATTTTAAAACAGCCGATAAGTTTGCTGGAGCAAACAAAGGGGATTTAGAAAAACTTGAAGGGGTAGGCCCAGTTGTTGCTCTCGCAATAGTCCACTGGTTTAAGGACAAAGAAAATAAAAAATTATTTGAAAGACTTTTGAAGCAAGTAAAGATAAAAGCGAAAGAACCACTTCAACACAAGTTATCACTTACTGGCAAAAGTTTTGTACTTACAGGCGGACTTGAAACTATTTCAAGAGATGAAGCAAAAGAAAAGATTAGGACTTTAGGTGGCAAGGTGCATGAATCTGTTTCAAAAAACACCGACTACTTAGTTGTAGGGACAGGTGGGGGAGAGAAGTTCACAAAAGCTAAAGAACTTAGGATAAAAATGCTCAACGAGAAAGAGTTTCTCGGTATGTTAGGATAGGTGTATGGATAAGGAAAAAGTATTAAATCTCGCTAAACTTGCAAGGATTGAACTAAGGGACGATGAGGCAGAAAGTTTGACCAAGGAATTTGCTTCAATTCTTGATTATGTCGGAGAAGTAAAAGAAGTTGCTGGACAAAAAAATGTCACTAGTAAGCAGAGCGCAAAAGATTACCCTTTGCGCAATATCTTACGCAAGGATCGAGAACCACACGAAACAAGTCTTTACACCAAAGAAGTTATTGAGCAAGCCCCTCTGAAAGGGAATAATTATATTAAGGTAAAGAAAATCCTCTAATGATTAATTTATCCAAACTTTCAATACAGAGCGCTCATCTAGCTCTAGAAAAAAAAGAATTTACCTCAAGAGAACTTACAGAAAGTTCCTTGAGTCTTATTAAAGAGAAAGACACCGATATCCATGCTTTTCTAGAAGTGTTTAGTGATGCGCTAGAACAGGCAGATAGTGCCGATAAAAGAATAGCAAAAGGAGAAAAACTGCCACTTTTAGGAATCCCTGTTGCAATCAAAGACAATATGCTGGTAAAGGGTAGAAAGGCTACCGCGGGCTCAAAGATTCTTCTAGGTTTTGTAAGTCCTTACGATAGTACTGCTGTCAAAAAATTGAAAAATGCTGGGGCTATTGTCCTAGGGCGCACCAATATGGATGAGTTCGCTATGGGTAGTTCTACCGAGAGCTCCGCATATGGCGTGACTAGAAACCCCCATGATTTGAATTGTGTGCCTGGTGGCTCTTCAGGTGGCTCGGCAGCAGCTGTGGGGGCTAGCTTAGTCCTTGCTACCTTGGGTTCCGATACAGGGGGGTCAATACGCCAGCCTGCAGCCTTCTGTGGTGTGGTCGGTCTTAAACCAACATATGGCAAGATATCGCGTTCTGGTCTCATAGCACTCGCTTCATCACTTGACCAGATTGGCCCGTTTACAAAGACAGTCTCTGATGCGGAGATTCTCTATGACGTCTTAAGTGGACCAGATCCGCTTGATAGCACCACTACTCAAGAGGCGCATGTTCCACAGAAAAAGTTTTCTAAAACAATTGGCGTACCTAGAAAATTCTTTGAGATTGAAGGAATAGATAACGCTGTGAAGAAAAATTTTGAAGAATCAGTAGAAAAATTTAAATCTCTTGGATATAAAGTTAAAGATATTGAACTTCCACACATAAAGTATTCTCTTGCTGTCTACTACATACTTATGCCAGCTGAAGCCTCTTCAAACCTAGCACGCTTTGACGGCGTTAAATATGGTCTACACAAAGACGGTTCAAATGGCATAGAAGACTATTTCAAAACTCGTGGAAGCGGTTTCGGCAAAGAGGCTCGCAGAAGAATTATCCTTGGAACTTACGTACTCTCCTCTGGTTACTATGATGAGTATTATGGCAGTGCTTTAAAGATGAAGAAGATAATTACAGATGAATTAACAGAGGCCTTTAAGAAAGTTGATTTAATCCTAACTCCCACGACACCAACACCCGCCTTCAAACTTGGAGAAAAAACTTCTGACCCACTTTCTATGTATTTGGCAGACATTTTCACGGTGCCAGCAAACATCGCAGGACTTCCTTCTATCTCCATACCTTCTGGGTTTGCGGGTTCACTACCTTTAGGCATAGAACTCACTGCGGGACTTGATAGGGAAGATAACTTGTTTAAGGCTGGTAAAGAATTTTTGGGAGAATAGAATATAGCCATGCCACCAAAAGACAAAAAACCAAAACCAACAGGTGACCTCAACAAAAAAACTTTTGAAGAAGTAACTTATCTTCTTCTAGGGTTTGTTCTTTTGGGCGCTCTTGTTACAGCTGTTCTTAACTACATTGATGCTTTGTTATCTGGTGTCTCTGGGTCTTGGCTACAGAGAGCGATAGACTACTTCCTAGAGCACATTTGGCCAGTTTGGGGGATTATAGCGGCGGTAATCTCTGTCTTAGCTGTTATGGGTATTGTTCGTAATGCTTGGAAACTTAAAGCAATTAACATAGAAGAGCAGAAAATTTACAGCCCTACCGTTCCTGGAGTATCAGACGAGGAAGTTATTAAGGAAGCGAAAAATAAAAGATGGGAAAAAATTGTTGCGTATGCCAACTCCGGTAACTCGGCGGATTGGCGTTTGGCTATTATAGAAGCAGATGTGATGCTGGAAGAGCTTCTAGAGACCGCAGGCTATGTTGGTGGGTCTGTGGGGGAGATGCTTAAGTCTGTTGATAAAAACGAATTTCTTAGCATTGAATCTGCTTGGGAGGCACACAAGATAAGAAATAGCGTGGCTCATTCTGGTGGAAATTTTCAATTAAACGAACGCGAAACAAAGCGGGTTATCGCTCTTTTTGAAGAAGTGTTTAAAGAATTCGGAGTAATCTAGTGTTGCGGGTACCCGATTTGCACGGATGTCTACAGGTTATGAGCCTGTCGAGGTACTACTCCTCCAACCCGCTATTTTCGCAATTGTACGCTTAATTGTTGAGAAAATCAAGATTTTCTAATATAGTTTAAGGTCACTTGCCGGCATAGTTCAATGGTAGAACAGAGGACTCATAAGCCTCAAACAATGGTCCGATTCCATTTGCCGGCACAAATTGATAAAGCTCGAAAAGTCTGCTATTTTGTAGCGTACTGCGGTCATAGCTCAACTGGTTAGAGCACTCCCCTGTCACGGGAGAGGTTGCCGGTTCAAGTCCGGTTGACCGCGCCGAGGTATACTTGAATTTATGAAAATATTTCTTTGTGCAAGTAAACACTGCTACAGCCACGTTGCAAGAATTAAAGATGAATTAGAAAGCTTGGGACACACGGTAGCCCTTCCTAATAGTTACGATGAGCCGATGAAGGAAGAAGAAATGAAAAGCCTTGGTTCGCAAGAGCACCACAGGTGGAAAAAATCAATGATACATCTACAAAAGGAAAAAGTAGATGCTAATGATGCTATTCTTGTTCTAAATTTTGAGAAAAATGGTCAGCAAAATTATATTGGCGGAGCCACTTTTCTTGAAATATTCCAAGCGTTTGATTCAGGCAAGCCAGTTTATCTCTACAACCCGATTCCCGAATCTAACTTTAAAGACGAATTAATCGGTATGGGGGTGGAAGTGATAAATGGAGATTTAACTAGAATTACTTAGGGCAAACATTATTCTACTCACTAAGCTACATCTCGATTTGCTATACTTCTCTCATGAGTGGAAGTGATACAGCAAAACAAATTTTCTTTTACGAGCATGAATTTTATGTTTTTTCTAACTTCTCATCTTTTCAACTTGAGTGGAAGGGTAAATTGTGGCCGACTTCAGAGCACGCTTATCATTCAGAAAAATTTGATAATGAAAATTTAAAGGAACAAATAAGAAATACCAAGTCTGCCCACGATTCTCTTAAGCTCGCCAAAGCTAACAAAGATAAATATAAAAAGAATTGGGATGATATAAAACTCGGTATAATGAAAGAGATTTTGCACGCAAAAGTTGCTCAACATCCTTATGTGAAAAAGAAGTTACTTGAGTCAGGGGATAGGGAGTTGGTGGAAGATTCGCACAGAGATGATTATTGGGGCTGGGGTCCGAATAAAGATGGCAAAAATCATTTAGGAAAATTATGGATGGAAGTTAGAGAAGAAATACAAACATGAAAGAAGACGCACAATTCTATGTTGGCCAAAAAGCTTTTATTGAAAAAGACGGAGACATTCTCGTTCTGAATGATCCACGTGATGGTTTGGATTTCCCAGGAGGAAAGATACAGGTTGATGAACTAGATTTTAAGAAAGAACTTCAGAGAGAAGTTAGGGAAGAAACAAATCTTGAAATAGAAATCGGCCCGCCGTTTGTAACGTGGTGTTACGAATCCCCAAAACACCATCGGAACGCCGCAAAGAAAATTTTTCTTGTTGGATATAGATGTAAATATAAAACAGGTGATATTAGATTGAGCGACGAACACGATTCATATCGTTGGGTGAATAAAAATAATTACCATGAATTAGCTGATAAATCCAAGTATTTTGATGTTCTCAAAGAGTATTTTTGCCAAAAGGATTAAAACTCTATAAGATTAGAGCCAATATTTGCCAAGATAGCTCAGTTGGTAGAGCACTTCCATGGTAAGGAAGAGGTCCCGGGTCCGATTCCCGGTCTTGGCTCCAGTTTCCGCGCAACTTTTTGCTCCTAAAAAGAGTTATAATAGGTGAAGGGGTCAATATTATAAATAAATTGGGACACGCCAAGTACGTGTTCCTTCCCCTTACACATGAATACCAAATCTCCACTTTCGGATGCTCAAGTTCTCAAGGACTCAGAGAGTCACCCTTGGATGTTTGGCATTTTGGTAGATCGCTACCAAGAAGCTTTCCTACGTAAGGGTCAAAGTATTCTTCGCTCACGCGATGTTGCCGAAGACGCGGTTCAGGATACATTCATAAAGATATACAAATACGCCGACAAGTTTTCCGAGAGGGAAAATGCAAGTTTTCGTTCGTGGGCTTATAGAATCTTGGTAAATACTTGCTACACCTATGCATCTCGACAGACCACAAACTCTGGGCGCGTTATGACTGTAGAGTTTGTTGACCTAGATTCTTTCGGTGGTTCGGATGCAGTTTACGATAAGGAGCAACTCTCCTTTGTCCAGTCAGTCCTTGCTCGATTACCAGATAACCTTTCAAGACTGCTTTCTCTATATTTCTTTGAGGACAAGAGTTACGAAGAAATTGCAGAGATAGAGCACCTCTCTCTTTCGGCGGTGCGTTCTGGTCTTCATCGAGCCAAGAAACAGTTTAGAATTGTTGCGCTACAAATGGCATGAGAAACTCCACTATGAAAAAAAGCATAATGTTTCATATCTACGCAATTTTTCTATTGCGCAAATTAAAGAACCCTTTTATAACTGAATCCGTGATGCTTGCGATACTTATGACAACTTTGTTTATATTTGTATCTGTGCCGTCTGTGTTAGTAAATATGTTTGGCTCTGGTGACCTGTATCACTATTTTATAACCGCGTTTTCTGCCACTGATTTCTTGGTTCAGGCTATTCTCGTCTTGGCAGGTATAACTGCGCTTCTTTTTATGAAAAATATTGCCTTTCATAGTGTTGTTAAGGAACGTTTTTCATCAGTTTTATCTTTCATTTATTCACCCTTTTTGGTAAAGTGAGCTTGAGAGTTTGGCTGTAGTGTAGAGCCACCTTAGCTCAGTTGGTAGAGCAGCGTCTTCGTAAGACGAAGGTCCCCAGTTCAATTCTGGGAGGTGGCTCATGTCTTCCAAAAAAGACTTAGCAGAAAAGATTGAACAATTAGAATCCGAAATGTCTTCGGCAGAATTTTGGGCGGACAAAACACGGGCCCAAGCCACCATTCGTGAACTTGAGACGCTCAAGAATAAATTACTGGGAGTAGGGAAGTTTGATCCCGGCAGTGCTGTTATGACTATTTTCTCTGGCGCTGGAGGAGATGATGCAGAAGATTTCTCTCGGATTCTCTTAGACATGTATTTAAAGTACTTTGACAGAAAAAAGTGGCAGAGTTTAATAATTCATAAAAATGAAAATAATCATGGTGGATATAGAAACATTACTCTTGAGATAAACGGGAAAGATGTTTACGGTACACTCAAAAATGAGTCGGGCGTCCATAGACTGGTGCGTATCTCTCCTTTCAATGCTAAACAACTTCGCCACACCTCTTTTTCTATGGTGGAAGTTATTCCAAAGTTTGAGAAACAAGAAGAGGTAAAAATTCCACCAGAGGACATTAAGACAGAATATTCAAAATCTTCTGGCCCTGGAGGACAAAATGTAAATAAACGCGAAACAGCGGTGCGGTTGGTGCACATACCAACCAATCTTGCGGTCCATGTTGAGTCTGAGCGTTCTCAAGCCCAAAACAGAGAGAGAGCTCTTAGGTTTCTTGAAGCCAAACTCTATAAACTTCTTGAAGAAGAGCGCAAGGCGAAGGAAAAAGGAATGTACATATCAAAAACGACCCAAATAGAATGGGGTAACCAAATTCGCTCTTATGTGCTTCACCCATACAAGATGGTTAAAGACCATAGAACCGACGTTGAGATTCGCGATGTAGAAAGAGTTCTTGACGGTGATTTGGACGAATTTATTGAAGCTGAAAAATCCTTATAACAATTGACCTAGAGACATATTTTTGTTACTGTACTCCAATGCTTAAAATCAGGTTACAAAGAGTTGGGCGCATACACGAGCCAAGTTTCAGGCTCCTTTTAACCGACTCAAAAAACAGTACCAAGAGCGGCCGTTTTAAAGAAATTCTTGGCTCCTACGACCCACGTAAATTGGGCGGCTCTATTGAAACAGAACGTGTAAAATATTGGCTCTCTCAAGGCGCCAATCCCACCGCCACAGTTCACAACCTTTTAGTAAAACAAGGAGTTATAAGAGCCAAGAAGATTAACGTCTCTGCCGTATCAAAGAAATCTCCCGAGGCCAAAGAGGTTGTAGTTGGGGCGGCACCCAAGGCAGTCGAAAGTGATACAATAGGGGAAGGCAGCAAGGTAGATACCGCCTGATTTAGTATTTTAAACCCACAGACATGATTGATGATGTGCAATTTCTCGAATACGTCGTGAAAGCGTTGGTTGGCCACCCTGATGATATCAAGATAAAGAGAACTGTTGATGAGATGGGAGTGCTTATGACCTTAGATGTTCACCCAGATGATATGGGCAAGGTTATTGGTCGTTCTGGCAATACCGCCAAGGCTATTAGGATTCTTCTAAGAGTTGTTGGTATGAAAAACAATGCCAGAATAAATCTTAAGATTAATGAACCAGCTGGGGGAAGCACAGAGTCGTGGTCTCCACGAAGAGAGCCGTCAGGAGAGAGCACCTCTAAAACCCTTGATCAGGCAATGGAGGACCTGAACCTTTAAAAGGCCCCACTTTTCTCTTTATAATGCATTTTCATATAATCACACTTTTTCAAAACGCTTTTAGCTCATATCTTGGTGAGTCTATTTTGAAACGAGCCATAGAAGACAAAAAGGTCAGAGTTTCTTTTTATAATCCTAGAGATTTTGTTAAAGACAAGTGGAAAAGGATTGATAGAGCACCATACGCTGGAGGACCAGGGATGGTGATACAAGCAGAGCCAGTAATAAAAGCTGTTGAAAGAGCTATAAAAAAATCAAAAAGTAAGCCTCAAGCAGTAAAAATTATTTTTCTTTCTCCGTCGGGCAAACAATTTTCAAACGAATATGCAAAAAAACTCGCCAAAAAGTATAAACACACAATAATTATTTGCGGTCGTTATGAAGGGGTTGATGCTCGGGTAAAAAAAGTTTTTAAAACGGAAGATGTTTCTGTGGGACCATATATTTTAACAGGAGGAGAACTGCCAGCCATGATAATTCTTGATACTGTAGCCAGACAAGTTAAGGGTGTTCTTGGCAATTTTGACTCCCTAGAAGAACGCAGGACAAGTGCGAGAGATGTCTACACTCGCCCAGAAACCTTTAAATATAAGGGTAAAACATACAAAGTGCCAAAAGTTCTTCTCTCTGGAAATCGTGCCGAGATAGATAAATGGAAAAAGGGGCTTGACAAGAAATAGATGCTTAAAGTAGTATGTTCGGAACGATTGAGTTACGGCCGGTAGGGTGAGTTTGTATAAGTTAGTCATATTTTGTAAAGCACGACAACATGGGCGTGCTTTGGATTTTTTTACTTTATGGATACACCAACCACGCCCAAATCTGCCAATACACAAACTACTAAACCGAAAAAATATTTCGGTAGATTTAGAAAACCGTTAACAGGGACACCTAACCTTGTGATCTCCCAAGTTGAGTCATTTAAATGGCTCATTGAAAAAGGACTTAAAGAAGTTTTTGAAGAATTTTCTTCTATTAAAGATTTTTCAGAGAAAAAATTTCAACTTGATTTTATCGGTTTTGAACTTGCAGAACCAAAGATAGACGAGTACACCGCCAAAGACAAAAAACTTTCATTTGAAGCACCGCTTAAGGTAAAGGTGCGTTTGAAGAATTTGATTATGAATACCGAGAAGGAGCAGGAAATCTTTATGGCAGATTTTCCACTCATGACTCCTCACGGCACCTTCATCATTTCTGGTATTGAACGTGTTGTTGTGCCACAACTTGCTAGAGCTACGGGCGTATCCTTTACTTCCCAAGAGTTAAAGGGCAAAAAAACCTTTGGTGCCAAGATTATTCCTAGTCGAGGCGCATGGATTGAACTTGAAACTGATTCTGATGGAACAATATACGTGCGTATTGACCGTAAGAGGAAGTTTCCTGTTACTACATTATTGCGTGTTTTTCTTGCCACTCCATCGGGTAACACAGTTTCAAACGAAAAGATTCTAGCACTCTTTGAGGGTGTTTCCGGAGCAAAAGCTCACATTGAAAAGACTCTGGCAAAGGACCACACTACAAGCGTCGACGAAGCTTCTATAGAGATTCACAAACGCTTGCGTGATGGTGATTTGGCTGCTGCTGATAATGCTCGCGAATTCGTAAACTCTATTTTTAGTAAAGAACGATACGATCTTTCTCGTGTTGGTCGTTTCCGATTCAATAATCGTTTTAGCATCAAAGGAACTCCAAAAGAAATTGAGCGCAGAACTCTTTCCTTGGCTGATTTAGTTATTATCCTTTCTCATATCGTTCACCTCAACGAAACTCCTAGTTCACAAGCAGATGACATTGACCATCTCGGTTCTCGCAGAGTTCGTCTAGTGGGGGAGCAGTTCCAACAGAAGATTCGTGTCGGTATGGCCCAAATCAAGAGAAACATTCAGAACAGAATGTCTACTATTGATACTGACGTAACCCTGCCAGTCCAGTTTATTTCTCCAAAACCACTTCAAGCAAGGATGAAAGAGTTTTTCACCACCAACCAACTTTCTCAATTTATGCAGCAGACCAATGCCCTTGAAGAACTTGAGCATCTTCGCACTGTATCCGCTTTGGGTGTGGGTGGTCTTAATCGTGCTCGCGCAGGTTATGAAGTTCGCGATGTTCATCCTTCTCACTATGGACGCCTTTGTCCTATTCAGACCCCAGAAGGTCCAAACATTGGTCTTATTTTGAGATTGGCTGCCTATGCCCGCATAAATGATTTTGGCATGATTGAGACCCCGTATGCCTTGGTTTCTGGAGGCAAAATTACCGGTGAGATTAAGTATCTAAATGCTTTAGAAGAAGAGAATTCAAGTATTGCCCACGCGGCCACACCAGTGGAGGAGGACAAGATAGTTCCAAAAATGGTTGAAGTTCGTGTTAAGGGTACTCCGCAACTACTTCCAAGAGAAGAGGTTGATTTTATGGATGTTGCCACCAATCAAGCTTTTTCTATCGCCACATCAATGATTCCATTTCTCAACCACGACAACGCAAACAGAGCGCTAATGGGTTCAAACATGCAGAAACAGGCTACGCCATGCATTGTTCCAGAAGTTCCGCTCGTAGCAACTGGTGTTGAGGAGGTGGCTATTCGTGACACTGGTCGCATGGTTTTCTCTAATGTAGAAGGCACAGTTTCTTATGTAGACGGTAAATTGATAACGGTTAAAGATGGCAAAGGCAATAGTCACAAGTTTCCTCTAGTCAATTTCTCAATGACTAACGGTTTTACCACTTTCCACCAAAGACCTTCAGTTGAATTGGGACAAAAGGTTAAAAAAGGAGCTCTACTCGCTGACACATCTTCTTCATCCAATGGACAGATGTCTGTTGGTCAAAATGTTTTGGTTGCATTTATGTCTTGGTCTGGAGCAAATTATGAAGACGCCATTATCATCTCCGAACGCTTGGTTGAGAAGTCTAAATTTACATCAATCCACATTGAAGAGTTCACTATCAATGTCAGAGATACCAAGCTCGGACCAGAAATGACCACTTGCGATATTCCTAACGTTGGCGAGTCAAAACTCAAGAACCTAGCAGAAGACGGCATCATTAGAGTTGGTGCTGAAGTTCGTCCAGGGGACATTTTGGTTGGTAAGATTACTCCTAAAGGGGAATCACAGCTGACTCCAGAAGAGCGTCTGCTTCGTTCCCTTTTCGGTGAGAAGGCTCGTGATGTCAAAGATACTTCTAAACGCATGGAAGGAGGCAAGCGAGGCCGAGTTATATCTGTACAAGTCTTCACTCGAGAGAAAGGCGACAAGCTTGATTCAGGAATTTTGAAACAAATTCATATTCAAGTCGCACAACTAAGAAATGTGTCAGTTGGGGATAAACTTGCCGGTAGACACGGCAACAAGGGTGTTATCTCCAAGATTTTACCAGTAGAGGAGATGCCATATATGGCCGATGGTACACCTATTGATGTTATTCTTACACCGCTTGGTGTGCCTTCTCGTATGAACCTCGGTCAGATTTTGGAAATGCATCTTGGTCTTGCCGCGCACACGCTTAATTATCAAGCAATTGTTCCGCCATTTGCTGGCGCAACCGAAGACGAGATAAAAGAGGAACTTGTTAAGGCAAATTTCCAAGAGTCGGGCAAGGTCAAACTTTTTGACGGTCGCACTGGCGAGGCATTTGAGCACGAGGTTGCTATTGGTTATATGTACGTTCTCAAGCTTCACCACATGGTTGAGGATAAAATACACATGCGCTCAATTGGTCCTTATTCTCTCATCACACAACAGCCTCTCGGTGGCAAGGCACAAAACGGTGGTCAACGCTTTGGAGAGATGGAAGTCTGGGCACTTCTGGGTCACGGAGTTGGACACACGCTCCGCGAAGTGCTTACCATTAAGTCCGATGATATTCTTGGTCGTTCGGCAGCCTTTGATGCGATAGTTAAGGGAGAAAAAATCCCTGAGCCGCATCTGCCGGCCTCATTTAACGTTTTATTGAATAATCTACGTGGACTTGCACTTGATGTTGATTTGAAGAAGAAATCAGACAATTCACAAAACAATGCATAATTACAAAACAAAACCGAATGAGGCGGAGCAATTTGGCGCTATTCATATTAAACTCGCTTCTCCTGAACGCATCAAAGAATGGTCACATGGTGAGGTTACAAAACCAGAAACCATAAATTATCGCACCCAGAGAAGCGAAAGAAATGGTCTCTTTGATGAAAAAATCTTTGGACCAGACAAAGACTTTGAGTGTTACTGTGGTAAGTATCGAGGTATTAGATATAAAGGTATTGTTTGTGAAAAGTGTGGTGTTGAAATCACGCGCTCTATCGTCAGACGTGATCGCATGGGACATATTGAGCTTGCAACTCCTGTTGCTCATATCTGGTTTTTGAAAAATATTCCATCAAGAATTTCTCTTGTTATGGGTATACCAGTGGCAGATCTTGAGAAAGTTATTTACTTTGCTGGTTATATTGTCACCAATGTTTCAGAAACTGAAAAAACTAGAGTTCTAAAAGATCTTGAATCTGAATTTAAGGCTAAGTCCAAAGCTCTTCAAGACAGTAAAAGCAAACTTGCTCTCAAGGAGTTAGCAGTTGCTACAAAGCGCGACATTGAAGCTTTAGTACCAGGAAAAGTTCTTAATGAAATTGAATATCATCGTTCAAGTGTCAAGTATCCAACTATTTTTGAGGCACAAATTGGCGCCGAGGCCATCTTTAATATCTTGAAAGGTCTTGATCTAAACAAACTTCTAAAAGAAATTGAAGCAGAACTTGAACACGCCCCATCAACAGAAATTTCTAGACTAAATAAGCGCGTTAGCACCGTTCGATGGATGATTAATGCAGGCAATAGGCCAGAGTGGATGTTTTTGACGCGTATTCCAGTTATCCCTCCAGCTATTCGTCCGATGGTACCGCTTGACGGTGGTCGCTATGCCACTTCAGATGTAAACGACCTATACCGTCGAGTTATTAACCGTAACAATCGTCTAAAGAAACTTAAAGAAATAAATGCTCCAGATGTTATCTTGCGTAATGAAAAGAGAATTCTCCAAGAAGCAGTTGATGCTCTGATAGACAACACCATTAGACACTCAAGCGTTTCTGGTAACCAGTCTCAACGCCGACCTCTTAAATCTCTTTCAGACAATCTAAAAGGCAAACGCGGTCTCTTTAGACAAAATCTTTTAGGTAAGCGTGTAGACTACTCCGCTCGTTCGGTTATTGTTGTTGGTCCAGAGCTTAAGCTTCACCAATGTGGTTTGCCGAAACACATGGCTTTGGAACTTTTCAAGCCGTTCATTATTTCTGAACTTTTGAAACGTGAGCTTTCTTACAACATCCCCGGCGCTCGTCGTCTTATTGAAGATGCTATTCCAGAAGTCTGGGCTATCCTTGAAGAAGTAATTCGTGGCAAATACGTTTTACTTAATCGTGCCCCGACACTTCACCGTTTGGGTATTCAGGCCTTCCAGCCAATTCTCATTGAAGGCAACGCTATCCAACTTCACCCACTTGTTTGTACCGCCTTTAATGCTGACTTTGACGGCGACCAGATGGCAGTACACATACCACTCTCTGAAGAGGCTCAAGCCGAAGCACGTCTGATAATGGCGGCTGACAGAAATATTTTGAAACCAGGTAATGGTGAGCCAGTTGTTTCTCCACGCCAAGACATAGTGCTCGGAACTTATTGGACCACTCGCCTCGTGATAGGAGAAAAGGGAGAAGGTAGGTACTACTCAAATCCAAATAGTGCCATTACTGCCCATGACTTTGGCGTTATTGATCTTCGTGCGAAAATATCTGTTTTGCCAACCAATACCGAACGATACAAACAATTTGAAGGCAAAAGATTTGAAACTTCTGTTGGCAGACTCTTGTTCAACTCTATTTTGCCGAAAGATTACCCATTTATCAATCAAGAGATGGGAAGAAAAAGGATGTCAGAATTGATAGACGATCTCTTGGAAAAATATGGTGTTGAAGAAGTTCCTCCAATTATTGACCGGATAAAAACTTTCGGATTCAAATACGCCACCCACTCTGGTATAACTTGGGGATTGGGAGACGTCAAAATTCCTCAAGGCAAAGAGGCTTTTATAGAAAAAGGCCACGCTTCTATATCTCAAGTGGTTGAGCAGTACAAAGAAGGCCTGCTTTCTGAACATGAGCGCATAGTTAAGTCAGTTGAAATTTGGCAAGACATCAAGTCAGAAATAGAAAAACTTATACCAGGTACTCTAGATAACAAAAACCCGATATATGATGTCATTCTTTCTGAAGCTCGTGGCTCGTTCGGAAACCTTAACCAAATGGCAGGTATGGGCGGTATTATTCAAAATATCTCTGGTGAGGCTCTAGAATTTCCAATCCTTTCCTGCTACAAGGAAGGGTTGACTCCACTTGAATACTTCATTACTACCCACGGCTCAAGAAAAGGTCTTACTGACACCGCCCTTAACACCGCTAAGGCGGGCTATCTTACTCGCAGGCTCTTTGATGTTGCTCAAGATGAGATTATCACTGAAGAGGATTGTGGTACCAAAGATGGCACGATGATTCTCAAAAAAACAGCCTCTGGAATAGAGATGCCACTCTCTAAAAATATTAAAGGCAGATTTCTTGCTACAGATCTTTTGGATGGTGAGTCTGTGTTGTTTAAACGTGGACACCTTATTACCAACTCGGACGCGAAGGTAGTTGATAAAACCTCAATAGAATCTGTTAATGTCCGTTCACCACTTACCTGTAAGTCTACGCGCGGGCTTTGTGTGAAGTGCTACGGCGTGGATCTTGGAAACAATAAGCCAGTTGAGCTTGGAGAAGCGGTGGGTACTGTGGCCGCTCAAGCTATTGGTGAACCAGGAACACAGCTTACGATGCGTACGTTCCACGCTGGTGGTGTTGCTTCAGCCGGAGGCGACATTACTGCGGGTCTTCCACGTGTTGAAGAAATATTTGAAAAACGCAAACCAAAGAGTCCAGCAGTTATTAGTCATATGGACGGGGTGGTTACCGAGGTTAAAACCCTTGGTCATGATAGGTTGATAGTGGTAACGCCAGAAGTCGGTGAGGTAAAGGCAAAAAAACTTGATAATGAATATACTGTTCAATCCTCCAGAACTCTTTTGGTGAAAGTGGGTCAGTCTGTAAAGAAGGGTGATGTTATGACTGATGGTTCGGTAGACCTAGATGAACTTTTCCGATATGCAGGTAGAGAAAAAACCGAAAAATACATTATCCATGAGGTTTCAAAACTCTATGAACTTCAGGGTGCTGCCGTATCCCACAAACACATTGAGTTAATCGTGCGCCAAATGTTTGGTCGTCGCAAAATTAAAGTCTCTGGGGACACTCGCTTTACTCGTGGTGATGTGGTTGAGAACTCAAGATTTATAGAAAATAACAAGCAAATAAAAGAGAAAGACGGAGAGGAAGCAACTGCTGATGCTGTTATTATGGGTATTACTGAAGTCTCGCTCTCCCGTGCTAGTTTCCTTTCGGCTGCATCATTTCAGCATACGCCTCGAGTACTCATTCAGGCCGCTATTCGAGGCGCAGAAGATACTCTTATCGGTCTGAAAGAGAATGTAATCATTGGTCGTCTTATTCCCGCTGGTACCGGTTTTAAAAATGGGTACAAAGAAAAATTAATATGCGAGGCAATGTTGACACAATCAAAGAAAGATTAGATATCGCCGAAATCATTTCGGGATATGTCAAACTGCAAAAAGCAGGGAATAGTTTAAAAGCCTGTTGCCCTTTCCATAAGGAAAAAACTCCATCTTTCTTTGTTTCCCCAGTACGCCAAAGTTTTTATTGTTTTGGTTGTGGTGCTAAGGGTGATATTTTTTCTTTTGTAGAAGCGATGGAGGGTTTGGATTTTCGTGGCGCTCTTAAACTTCTAGCAGAAAAAGCTGGAGTGGAACTTGAATATGTAAGCCAAACTGAATCAAAGACGGAGAAAGACAAGATTTTCAGTGCCCTAGAAAGCGCAACAGAGTTCTTTGAAAAAAAATTAACAGAAAATAAATTAGCTAGAGAATATCTTAATTCTCGAGGCATAAGTAGTGAGACTGTCCGAGCTTTCCGTATCGGTTACGCTCCGGCCGAGTGGCGTCTACTCTTTGAGCATCTTCAAAGCATTGGCCACGATAGAGCGATAATTCTCAAGGCTGGACTCGCTAAAACTAGCGAGGAAAGTACAACTAATACACCTTATGATGTTTTCCGAGACCGTGTCGTTTTCCCCATGGCCGATGTGAACGGCAGGGTTATAGCCTTTTCTGGTCGAGCTCTATCCAAAGAAACAGAACCCAAATACCTAAACAGTCCAGACACCGTACTTTTCACCAAAAGCGAGGTACTCTACGGTCTAGATAAGGCCAAAGACTCTATACGCAAAAAGGACTATACGGTGCTCGTTGAAGGTCAGATTGATTTGGTTTTATCCCATCAGGCGGGAGTTACAAATACTGTTGCCTCATCAGGTACCGCCTTTACCCGCATGCACTTGGAACGCCTCAAGCGGTTTTCTTCTAGGATAATACTTGCGTTTGACGGTGATCTTGCTGGAGAAAAGGCAGCAGAAAGAGCAAGTGAATTGGGTATTTCCTTAGGCATGGAGGTGAAAGTGGCAAATTTGCCGAGAAATAGTGATCCAGCAGAGGTTATAGAGAAAGATCCTAAAGCATGGAAGGACATCCTTAGAGAGTCCTTGCCGGCAATAGAATTTTTCTTTAATAAAGTCGCTGAAATGGAGAAGGATCCAAGAAAACTTGGCAAGCAAATTGAGAAAAAGATTTTACCAATGCTCAAGCTTATCGGGAGCTCAATTGAGCAGTCACACTTTATTTCAATGCTTGCCAAGCGTACCGGCATAAAGGAGGAAATACTCTGGGAAGATCTAAAGAAAGTAAAAATAGCTGATATTGGGGCAACCATAAATTCTGTTTCAAGGTCAGAGAGCGTAACAGAAAAAATTCCATCTATTTCTCATAGAGAACAAATAGAAGAACGCTTGGCCGAAATAAAACTTTGGCGCAAGGAGTTATCTGGTTCTGGAGAGGAGGCAGATCTTATCAAGAAAGAAGAGATTGAACTTGGAGATAATCTCTCAAGTTTAGTTTTAAGAGAAAGTTTAAATAAGTTATCTCTTGAGCTTAGAGAGGCAGAGAAAGCAAAAAGCATTAATTTGGTCGAGAATTTAACAGCTAAAATTCAGACAGTACACGGTCAAATGAGGGCTCTCGAGGAAAAGAAGAAAATATTGTAGAATAAAGAACACTTTTGTGACCCTTCGACAAACTCAGGGTCATGGTGAGCTAAGTCGAACCATGAAAAAATCAAACAAAAAACACAATAAAAAAAAGACAGTTTCTAAAAAAAGGCGGGCTAAAAGCGCGTCAAAAAAGTCTCACAAAAAGGGTAAAAAAGTATCTTCGGCAAAAGGTAAGTCAAAACTGAAGTCAAAATTACTAATTAAAAAAAGGGTTAACGATGCTCTCAGGACGGAGCATCTCGTTACTCGTGGCAAAGAACGCGGTTTTGTTACCTACGACGAAATTTTAAAAGAATTTCCAAACATTGAGACAGATATTGTTTTTCTCGACGAACTTTACGATAAGCTCAACACGCTTGGAGTAGATGTTCTTGAGGGTGGAGGATTACTAGAAATGCCAGAAGAAAAAACAGGTAAGCACTACGCCTATTCTAGAGGCGACTCATCTTATGACTCAATTCAAATGTATCTTAGAGAAATTGGACAATATCCACTTATTGCGGGCTCAATGGAGAAGGAGTTAGCCAAAAGAATTGAGGCTGGAGATATGGACGCCAAGAACTTATTAATGAAGGCAAACTTGCGTCTAGTAGTCTCCATTGCCAAGAAATACGCCAACCGTAGCCCCGATCTTACCCTTCTTGATCTTATTCAAGAAGGAAATCTAGGGCTTCATAAGGCGGTAGAAAAGTTTGATTGGACCAAGGGATTTAAATTTTCAACCTACGCAACTTGGTGGATTAGACAAGCAATCACTCGAGCTCTTGCTGACCAGTCTAGAACCATTCGTGTACCAGTGCATATGGTAGAGACTATCGCCAAATATAAACAAGTTGTCCGACGCCTAACCCAAGACCTCGGTCGTGAACCCCTACAAGAAGAGATTGCCTTAGAAATGAACCTAGATGTGGAGAAAATATATCATATTGAAAAGATTGACCAATCAACAGTTTCTCTAGAAAGTCCCGTAGGAGATGACGGAGATGATGGTAAGAGCAAGCTCGGGGATTTTCTTGCCGATGACAAAATTCTTTCTCCGGACCAAGATTCTTCAAGAAGAATTGTCTCTGACCAAGTAAAAGAAATTTTAGGTGACCTCCCTCCAAAGGAAAGAAAAATTCTTGAAATGCGCCATGGACTTACCGATGGCTACACCCACACCCTTGAAGAAGTTGGCAAGGTTTTTGGAGTTACTAGAGAGCGTATTAGACAGATTGAGGCTAAGGCACATGAGAAAATTCGTCAGCACGAGAAGATAAATAGACTGAGAGGTTACTAATAAACCAGAAAAACAATGGTCATATCCAAATCAGAATTCATGCTTTTTCTGAAGCATCCTGCTTGGTTGTGGTTGAAAAAGTACGACAAAGATAAATTACCAGTGCCAGACGAAGCTCTGCAGGCGCTTTTTGACGAAGGTACTCTATTTGAGAAATATGCTGAAAAACTTTTTCCAAACGCAGTAAGACTTGGTTACAAAAAAGAAGATGGCGATTTTAGTGGCACCAAGTACTACGCCTTACCAGACCTGACAGCAAAAGAAATAGAGAAGGGAACTGAAGTGATACTCCAAGGTAGATTAGAGACAAACAATACCACAGCCATATTTGACGTTTTGGAGAGAGTGGATAAAAAGACTTTTGACTTGTATGAAATAAAGTCCTCAACGAGTGTAAAACCAGAACACATTCCCGACCTAGCTTTCCAAACCACTGTGCTTGAGAAGTCAGGGTTTTCTGTACGAAACATGTTTGTTTTACATGTAAATAATAAGTATGTTCGAGATGGCGAAATTGACTCATCACTTATCACTCAAAAGACAGATGTAACCACCGAGGTGCGCGATAGTCTTCCAGAAACAGAAGAGAATATCCAGAAAGCCTTTAATATTCTTAAGGAAAAGAAAATGCCCGACCTTTCTCCACGTCACCTCAAACAGGTTGGAGGCACGCTGGAAGAGTGGCTCTCAATTATTCAAGCTGTAAAAGGAGAGTTGCCACATTACAGTATTTATAAACTCTCTGGTCTAGATCCAAAAACACTTGGTTGGCTTGAGGATAATGGTATTGAGCTACTTCATGACATTCCACTTGATGGTCCACTTACAGAAAAGCAGATGAGACAAGTTTTGGCTATGAAGTCCGGAACCCAACACATTAATAGAGAAGAAATTAAAAATTTTATTGACGCCTTAGAGTATCCGCTCTATTTTCTGGATTACGAGACGCTCTCTGGAGTGATACCGGCTTTTGACGGTTACCGTCCATACCAGCAAGTGCCGTTTCAATATTCTCTCCATATCTTAGATAAACCAGAAGGAAAATTGACTCACAAAGAATATTTACACATGGAAAACAG
This sequence comes from uncultured Candidatus Saccharibacteria bacterium, assembly GCA_964357635.1. GTDB lineage: Bacteria > Patescibacteriota > Minisyncoccia > Phycocordibacterales > Zambryskibacteraceae > UBA5004. The sequence goes on from CAYHLZ010000001.1 coordinate 50,021, forward strand.
TGATCCAGTACCAGAACTTCTTCAACATCTCCACAATGATTTTGGCGCTAAGGGTTCTGTAATATCGTGGTATATGACTTTTGAAAAAAGCAGAAATACTGAAATGGGTAAGATGCATCCAAAATACGAAAAATTTCTATCGGGAATCAACGAGAGGATGGCTGATCTTATGGTACCTTTTTCTAAAGGTTGGTTTGTAGATAAAGATTTTTTCGGACGAGCTTCAATAAAGTCGGTTCTACCAGCCCTTCTGCCAGAGTTAAGCTATAAAGAATTAAACATTTCACATGGTGGTCAAGCCCAACGAGTGTGGATGCAAACTATTTTGGAAGCTAAAAATACGGAGAAAAAGCTCCAAATAATGGATGACCTCAGAAAGTACTGCACCTTAGACACTCACGCCATGTACGCGATTCTCAAATATATTGAAGCGAAAGTTTGAAGAGTTACCTAAGAAGTGCGTCAATTTTACTTTTTACCATATCAATGGGTTCAGCTCCATTTATTACTGTTTTCTTACCATCGCGAGTGATAATGACAGAGTAAGGAGTTCCTCGTGCACCTGCTTTTACTGCTTCCTCCACACTCTTTGAGATAAATTCAGCATGTCTGCCACTTGAGAGACAGGTATTAAATGCTGATTCATTGAGACCGATAGCTGTGGCAATCTTTGGCAACTCTTTTGCGTCAAGTGAGTCGTTGGAGTTTGTTGTTAAGAAAAGTTTGTCTATATACTTCCAGAAAGCTTGATTACCGCCGAGCTCATTAGCACATTCTGTGGCTTCTGCTTCTTTAGGTGCCTTAGCATGTAGTTGGACTATAGGAAAATGTCTGTAAACCCAAGAAACCTTACCGGCGTAGTCACGAACGACCTGCTGCATGGTTTGGTGGAAAACCTTACAAAAAGGACATTCAGTATCTGAATATTCAACGATTACTAACTCTGCGCTACTACTGCCCAAGATGTGGTCTTTAGCAGTTACCGGAGCGACATCAATTTCAGTTGTAGATGGATTTTCTGCCCTTTGGGTGAGTGTGCCAGTGCTGCTACCTCCAAAGTAAATTGCGGCTGCTATAAAGGCACCAGCTACCACAATTGCGAGAGGTACGAGGTGTCTATTGAGAGGGCTTTGTTCCATGTTATCCATAATTTTATTTTATTGTTATGTTTATATTATAGCACTAAAAAGGGAGAGAGAAAGTAAGTTTGTGGTCCTTTGGTTTCTCCCAACCACTCACATCTAATTTAATCTCATTTAAAGCCCCACCTTCTTTAAAAACAAGTTTTTTATTAGTGAGCGCATATTCATAAAGTTCTTTGGTAAGTCTAACGTCTTCTATACAGTAAGTGCGTACCCTTTCAACGTCTCCCGCCTTCCACCAGTTTATCGCATCAGCGCCACCACCTAATTTATTTCTACCAAGAGTACCTTCGGCAAGTTGATCTAAGCGCATTCGGCGTCCATAAGAATCTTTTATTTCTTTCAAGATATCTAAGCTTCTTATTTTTGTTAAGTCTCCTGGGTAGTATTTGTTAAGTAGCGGGATGTCAAAATGGTCAGAATTGAATCCAATAAGCACATCCGCTCTCTCTATAATTGGCCAAAGTTTTTTTAACTCCTCTTCTACATATGAAGAGTAAGAGTCTGTATCTGAATCATAGATAGCCACCAAGGCAATATCCAAGAGCGCGGGATCATTTTTCCCTACATCAGAAAAAAAGTTCTTAGTCTCTATGTCAAAAACTATTTTACGCATATGGACCTAGTTTGTGTGTTTCAAGGAAGTCTCGAATAGTGACATCTCCCATACCAAAACCAACCGCACTTACTGCCGCCACGTCAAACATTTCCAGAAGATTGTCATATCTTCCACCCCCAGCAATAGCTCGGGTATTTTCTTTGTTGGCATCAAATATTTCAAAGACCATTCCCGTGTAGTATGTCTGTCCTCTCGCTAGAGTTGAGTCAAAGACAAAATTAGGGCCTATTTCCTTGAAGTCATCTATGTTGGCATTGTTGATTCTTACTTCAAAATCTTCGTTTCTGGCTCCAAACCCTTTCATTACAGCGCAAGCAAGCGAAAGAATCTCTTTGTCTCCTTTTACCCCCTCTACACCCAAAAGGTCGCAATTTAGCTGCCAATGTTCTCGCCTTCTTCCTTTCTGCGGTCGTTCATAACGAAACAAATTTGGTATAGAGTACCATCGTAATGGAAATTTTAGACTTTTTCTCCTGGCAGCTACCATACGGGCAAGGGTGGGGGTCATTTCTGGGCGTAATGTAACCGACCTGTCACCTCTGTCAGTAAAGGTAAATGTTTGTTCGTTTATTATCTCCGCTCCTGATTTTTCAGAATAAATTTCGGTTGGCTCTAAAATTGAGGCGCCATATTCTACGTATCCAAAGCTTTCCGAAACCTTTCTCCACGTGTTGAAGATATGGTTCTGGATAGCCATATCCTCAGGATATAAGTCCCTAACACCCTTGTAGGGTCCTGTATCAAGTTTTGACATAGAAACATTATACCGCCTTTCTCTGAGCTTTTGAACGTTCCTGCTGTGTCAAAAGAATTTTACGTAGACGCACAGCGGTTGGAGTGATTTCTATATATTCGTCCTCTCCCATAATCTCCATTGCCCGTTCAATATCAAGTTTGTATGCGGGAGTGAGATAAATACTTTCATCGGAGCCAGAGGCGCGCATATTGGAGAGTTGTTTTGCTTTTGTTGGGTTGACGTAAAGATCTTCACCCTTAGACGTATTACCTACAACTTGTCCGGCATAAATCTCATCGGCTGGTTCTATATACAAAACACCTCTATTCTGCAAATTATCAAGCGCAAATGCGAGTGCCTTACCGCTCTCCATAGATATCATTGAACCGCTCTTTTCATGTTTCATTTCCCCCGCATACGGTTTGAACGCAATGAATCTGGATGAAAGAATACCAAGACCTTTAGTATCTATGACGAACTGATTACGATAGCCCAAAAGTCCTCTAGTCGGCGCCTCAAAAATAATACGGGTTTGTCCTTCAGTCGTTTTCATATCAACCATGATGGCTCTGCGCTCTGTTAGTTTTGAAATAACTGTACTTGCCATATCTTCTGGCACGTCAACAGTAACTTCTTCAAATGGTTCTAGTCTTACGCCGTTTTCTTCTTTTTCCAAAACGTGAGGTTGTGAGACCTGGAGCTCAAATCCTTCTCGGCGCATATTTTCAAGGAGAATAGCTATGTGCAATTCACCTCTGCCATAAACTGTTAGAACCTCGCCAGCTGTAAAATTAACCTTGAGACCAACATTTACCTCAAGTTCTCTCTCTAGTCGCTCACGAATTTGGCGCCCTGTAACAAACTTGCCAACTCGTCCCGCGAAAGGTGAATCGTTAACAACAAAGTTAAGAGAAATTGTGGGCTCATCTACAAGAATGGCGGGCATAGCCGGAATATTTTCACTACCCGTGATGGTATCTCCAATATAAATTTCAGGTAAACCGGCAAGCATACAGATATCTCCAGTGACTGCCTCACTTACTTCTTTTCTGGTTAACCCTTCAAAGGTGTAGAGCTTACTAACTTTACCCGCATAAGTTTCCCCATTTGGTTTTTTCACATAAACTTTTTGGCCATCCTTTAGGGTGCCTTCATAAATACGTGCGATAGCCAAACGTCCCAAGAAGTTATCGTAAGCTAAGTTAAAGGGTTGAGCACGAAGATTTTCAGGTTTACTTGTTTCCGCTTCTGTAAAAACTGGTGGCACGTGTTCTAAAATACAATCTAGTAGAGGGGTCAAATCTTTTGATTCATCAGTTAAGTTTTTCTTGGCGATACCTTCTCGACTTATGGAATAGACAGTGGGGAAGTCAATCTGCTCATTGTTGGCCCCAAGTTCTATAAAAAGTTCAAGCACTTCTTCATGTACCGCTTCCGGTCTGGCCGCTGGTTTATCAATTTTATTTATTACTACAATCGGTTTGAGGCCAAGCTCTAAAGATTTTTTCAAAACAAAACGAGTCTGTGGCATTGGACCCTCTTGGGCGTCTACCACTAGGAGCACTGTGTCTATAGAGCGTAAGACTCGTTCCACTTCGGAGCCGAAATCAGAGTGACCGGGCGTATCAACAATATTGATTTTAGTCTTTTTAAAGAAGACTGAAGTATTTTTTGCATAAATAGTAATACCGCGTTCTAGTTCAAGAGCGTTTGAGTCCATAGACACACCCTCGCTTGCAACCCCAGTTTGGCGCATAAGCGCATCTGTTAGTGTGGTCTTGCCGTGGTCAACGTGGGCGATAATAGCTATGTTCCTTATTTCCATAAGGCGCAATTAAAGCACAAAACTCGGCTTAAAACAAGATTACCTCTCCTGAAACCCCCCATTTCTGTAGGTAAATTGTTTGGAGGTTAGGACGGTTGGTTCTGCTGCTAGAGCCTCATCGGACTTACGGTCTAAGTATTTTACGGTTGCAGTGCTTCCGTTTACTGAGATAGATTGGGGAGTAACTCTATCACCGATAAAAACAGCTTCTGTGCCACGGTAAGTCACTGGCCCAGAGACAACAGCTGCCAAATATATAAATGTTCCAGAGCCCGCACCATATCGAGCGAGAAGAAGTAAGGTATCTTCTTTACCGTCAGAGTTTATATCTCCATAAGCAAATTTATCCAACAAAAGAGTTTCTTCCATGACCGCACTACCAGGAACAACAGCCTCTTCGCTTTGTCCGTCTCTCAAGGTGACGGCTTCTCCGTCAAACGTAAAAGTTGCATTTGACGGATCTCTTCTAACTTCGCCATCCTCATTTAGCACAGGAACCCCAGTCTTGTTGACAGAGTTACCACGTACTAGGAAATAAACAGCTACCAAAACAACTATCACCAAAATAGCCAAATAAAATTTTCTTTTTCTCATTGATTAAATTCTAACACACTAGAACAAAAAGGAGCCTAAAAATGTCAAATATGTGCTTATGACAAGTTCGGGGATATCCTGTTGAGTAAGTGTGTATAACAGCATGTTATAATCAAATAGTTATAACTTAATAAGCAATAGGGTAAATATGAAAACACATTACGGATATAAAAAGGTTTTATTTTTAGGAATCTTGGTTATGGGGCTAATGGTGCTCGGTGCTTTGATGGTTTCAGCAAATACTTCTGAAGACTACAACGAACCAGTAAAGGTCAAGACCGAGGACAGCGTGGTCCACAAAGACAAGTCTTCTGAAGGATCAAGACTCGGACTCTCTATAAACCAATCAGGATCTGTTCAGTTCAGTGGAGCAAAATTTGTTTCTCTTTCTGGTTCCAGTGTTTCAGTTACAGTCTCTGGACTTCCTTTGACTATCAACACCAACTCAAATACTCAAATTGTGGGAGTTGCAGGTCTTACCGATATTGCTTCTAGTGATATCATTTCTGGAAAAGGAACTATTGACTCATCAAACGGAGTTATTACCGCATCACTTCTTAGAGACGAATCCCAATCATCAGTAAGGATTGCTGATCTTGAGAAACAAATTCAATCTCTTCTTGAGCAGCTTCGTAAACTTCAAGCTCAATTCAACAGTATTAGGTAAAAATATTAAGGGAGGAGTTCGTAGAGGTAGTCTGCGATAGACTCTGGCTCGTCTGAAGAATCAATATTTAAAAAGGTTACTTCTTTTGGCTCAATCTTGTAAAGATAGAGCTGATGCTTTTTAAGTTCATCAAGTCTTTTTATTGGCCAGTTAAGCATAGAATTGTTTTCTGCTTTGTCTTTTATCAAGGCAAGTCCTTTATCGTACTCATTTCCTTCTGCAAGTATCGCCTTTCCTCTAATAGTTACTGCAATATATTCCGGACCTGAGCCAACAGAGAAGGCAACTCTCTCGTTGTTCATAATGTTCTGCGACTTGCGTGTTCCGCTAGTTGTCAGAAAGAAAATGCCGAAATTGGCTCCGGCTGCATAGTAGACCGGAGAAACAAATGGTTGACCTTCTGTGTCTATGGTTGCCACCACTCCCACATCGTGAGCACGTAAGTACTCAAGGGCGTTTTGTTTTGCAATTTGTTTGGTAAGCATAACCCCATACTAGCACTTTAATTTAACAAGAGTAAGATTATGTGCATGGGACATTACTACGGAGACCATGTGCGTTCTCTTCTGGTCGCGGCAGCGGTACTTATGACTGTCACGACACCCTTTTTTATTGACCTGATTCACAAACCGATATTCTTTGCAATTCTCGCGATGCTTGTTTTGGTTATCCTTAGCGGTTTGATAAACCCAAAACAGAGAGGACTTGTAGCCGTGACGACCATTACCTCAGCAGTTTCCTTTCTTGTTTTTGAATATTATGCGATCACTTCTTTTAAAGAGTTTGGTCTAAAGAATTTATTTTTCTGGGTTAACGAGACCATCGCCCTACTTTGTCTTCTGGCAACCTATTTTGGTACCAAAAGTGTGCGTGGTCTGTCACAACAGTAATTGGACCGGTAAAGGGCTGTTATAAGTCTTGCTATTTTTGAGAAATATAGTACAGTTGCTCTTTAAGAAGAACTAGAGTTTAAGCTTTAAATATGCCCACCGCCAATACAGTAGAGAAAGAGCTTGCTCGTGGAACAGGGCTCTCAATTATCAGTCTTATAGACTGTCTTATTGAGCGCGCGCAAGAAGTTCGCGCATCAGATATTCACATAGACCCACTTGCTGACAAGGTTCGTGTTAGGTTTCGTATTGATGGAGTGTTGCAAGATGTGTATTCTTTTCCAAAAAGTATTCATGCAGAAATAATTTCTCGCATTAAAGTTTTGGCACGCCTTCGCACCGACGAACATAGCGCAACGCAGGATGGTCGTCTTCGCCACGACCTTTCTGATAAGAAATTTGTTGATATTCGGGTTTCTATAGTTCCAACCTATCATGGGGAAAATTCTGTTTTACGCTTACTTTCAGACAAGGCCGAAAATTTTGATCTTCAAAGTCTTGGATTTAGTGAGGCAGATAGAAAAAAACTTCTTTCCGCTCTTAAAAAGCCGAACGGTATGATTCTTTGCACCGGACCCACTGGATCGGGTAAAACCACTACTCTTTATACAATGATAAAAATACTGAATTCTCCTGAAGTTTCTATTATCACCATAGAAGATCCGATTGAATATGCTGTTTCAGATGTTGAACAGATTCAAGTTAATCCAAGAACAGGGCTTACTTTCGCCAACGGACTCCGCTCAATCCTTAGACAGGACCCAAATATTATTATGGTTGGAGAGATTAGGGATGCCGAAACTGCCAATATTGCCGTTAACACCGCGCTCACGGGGCACCTCTTGCTTTCAACTCTGCACACCAATGATGCTGCCACCACACTTCCAAGGCTTTTGGATATGGGTATAGAAACATATCTCGTCGCCTCAACGGTAAATATTATTATTGGTCAAAGGCTTGTAAGAAAAATATGTGAACATTGCAGAAAAGAGGCACCAGTTTCAGAAGCCTTGAGGGAAGATCTAAAAAATCACGATCTATTACGCCTCTTTGATAAAGATAGTGCACTCTATCATGGTGTCGGATGTGGTAATTGTAACAATAGTGGATATGCTGGCAGAATTTGTATTAACGAAGTCTTGGTGGCCGACGATGAGATAAGAGAAGCTATTCTTCGTAAAGCCTCGGCTGGAGAACTGAAGAAGATTGCAATTAAAAACGGCATGACCACCATGCTTGAAGATGGTTTTAAAAAAGCACAAGTAGGGGAAACTACATTAGAAGAAATTCTTAGAGTAATAAACGAATAATGTCTGATAAGAAACCCGAAGAAGAGAGCGGTCTGTTGAAAAACTTTTTAAAAAATTTCGGAGCTGGCAGACTTTCAATAACTGAACAGGCTTTTTTTGCCAAGCGGCTATCTTTCCTTACCAATGCAGGCATCTCACTTTTGGAGGCACTTCATATGATTCGTGAGCAAACTCTTTCTAAGAGTTACATCAGAGTGTTGGATGCCGTTATTGTGGATGTTTCAAGTGGTCGTTCACTTTCCGACAGTTTGGGTCGATTTGAAAATGCTTTCGGAGATTTTGCTAGAAGTATTATCTCTGTCGGAGAACAGACCGGTGCTTTAAGCGAAAACCTTTCATACCTTGCTGAAGAACTTAAAAAAAGACAACTTTTAAGAAAAAAGATTGTGAGCGCTCTGGTTTACCCAATATTTATAACTATTGCCACCATAGGCATTACCAGTCTTTTAATTGTTTTTATATTTCCAAAGATTATGCCAATCTTTTTGAGTCTGAATGTTGAACTACCATTCTCCACCAAGATTTTAATCCTTGCTTCAACCTTTTTAGGCAACTACGGACTTTGGCTTATCTTGGGAATAATTTTGTTTGTAATTGCTTTGCGAATTGTTTTTAAAAAGAGTGAAAAGTTTCACTTCTGGTACGACAAGGCATTTATGAAAGCACCGCTTATCGGTCCCATGATTCAGAACTATAACTTGGCGAATATTAGCCGAACCCTTAGCCTACTTTTAAACGGTGGCATGACTCTATCGGAGGCCTTGCCCATCACTTCCAAGTCAACAGCCAGTCTTGTTTACAAATATGAACTAGACAAACTGACCCAAGTGGCCAACAGAGGAGAGAAAATCTCTTCTCACATGAAAAATTATAGAAAACTTTTTCCAGATATTCTTTCTCAAATCATATCGGTGGGAGAGAGAAGTGGCAATCTCTCGGAGACCTTAAGTTATCTTTCTGATATGTATGAGAGCGAAGTGGAGGAGTCAACAAAAAATCTATCAAACATGATAGAGCCGGTACTTATGGTGGTGATGGGGATTATGGTTGGATTTGTTGCAATTTCCATAATTACGCCAATATATAGTCTTACCCAAGGGCTTCAGAGGTAGTTCCAAGCTTAAAAATGTTCTGCGACAACCAAACAAAGAAACAGGCCGGGATGACCCTTATTGAGATTCTGGTTGTTCTTGGTCTCTTATCTCTTGTTGGCGGATTCTCTATCGTCATGGGGGTGGATAGTTATAGGAGCCAAATTTTCCGTTCCGATCGCGACATTCTTGTGAGTGCTCTACACAGAGCTCGTGCTCTTGCCATGAGTAACGTCTGTTTCGGTGAATCTTGCACCGATGGCCTTCATCATGGGGTGCGCATTGAACCTGGGCGGTTCATCATTTTTCAAGGGAGAGACTTTAATAATTCAGATGAGCACAACGAAATTATAGAAATGGCTGGCGGAGCTCAAGTAAGCGGAATCACCGAAGTTGTATTTCATCCGCTTTCGGGCGAGCCGAGCACCACTGGCGATATTATTATTACCGATTCTATAAGCATTTCCACTACAACCATAGGAGCGGAAGGGCAAATTTTTTGGACTCGCTAATAAAATGAACAAAGGATTTTCCACTCTTGAGATAATAATAGCCATGGGTATCATGGTTGCCGTACTCGCATCCGTAGTTTTGGTATCTTTTGGTAGTCAGATGTCTCTTGTCGGAAGTGAGACAAGTGGTGAAGCACTTAAACGTGCTCAAGCAACTGTTGAGAGGGTACAAGCGCTTGCTCGTAAGGACTTTAACCTTGTAAATGCAACCACCTCTGGAGATGGTTTTTACACCGATACTATTTCGGTTGAATTTATGCCGGATTTTCTGACCAAGCAGGTCACAGTTGGTGTTCTATGGCAAAGTGAGCGCGGACTGGCTCAAAAAGTGGAATTAAAAACTCTGGTAACTGATTTCTCAAGTTCGGTTGGCGGTTCAACTTGCAATTCCTCTCTTTCTGGTGACTGGGAGAATCCAAGTATCACCACTTACGCGATGAGTGCTGGTGAGCTTTTGCCGTCAAACATATCTGGCAATTTTCCAGTAACCGACGTTGATGCGTATAGAGGTCGGCTTTATGTTACTGCAGGCCCAACAAGTGCCCCTGCCGACAAAACTCTTTTTATTTTTGATATCTCCGACAGAAGAAGGGCACCTGTCTATATTGGTGGTACTGACAATGCGGGAAGTACTAGAAGCGGTCTAAATGCCGTAAAAGTGGCTGGAGACTATGCCTATGTTGCTAACGCCCATGATGCAAACTTTAATTCCTGTTCTGTTGGTCCGAGTTGTTCTCAACTTCAGATTATTGATGTCAACGCACCATCCGATTCGTGGAATCCGGCAATTGTAAATTTGAAATTTGCCACATCTAGCAGTCCGCGAGTGAATGCCTTCGGTGGCGGTGGTCAAGCGGTTGGCAAAAGTATTTTCTATAAAGACGGATATATTTATCTCGGTTTGTCGAAAACAGGGAGCGGCCCAGAGTTTCATGTGGTGGATGTTCATAATCCTACAGCTCCGTTTTGGGTGGGTAGCTGGCCCGCTTCTGGCACAAGCTCGCTTCAGCCGATAAATGGTATTTTCGTCCGTAATGGTTACGCTTATTTAGCTCACCCCACAGACAGTTCAAATACTTTACGAGAACAACTTACAGTGCTAAATGTAGTAAACCCTCAAAGTTCAACTAGAGTAAGTGGCTTCCATGCTCCCGATAATGAAGGTAATGGGAAAAGTTTGGCTATTGTCGGTGACACAATGTACCTTGGTAGAACTGTTACAACTTTTTCGGGCAATCCAGAATTTTACGTACTTGATATATCTAATCCGACAGCCATCCCAACCACCTCAAGAGGCAACCATCTGTTAAACAACAGCTCAAATGATCTCATTATTCGAGATTCTCTCGCATTTATTCTGACCAACAATAATATTGAGATTAGAAAAATAGATAACTTTCTAAACATCACGCCATACTCGGTTCTTTCTTTGTCGGGGATTGGTGTTGGTAGGGCTCTCGACTGCGAAGGTAATCATATTTATGTAGGTTCGGCAGATTCTTCTGGAAATGGTTTTATAAGTGTTGTAACCGCACCATGAAAAAAAACGGCTTCACTCTCATTGAAACTGTTATTTATCTCGGCCTATTTGCCATTATTATGACCGGCGTTCTTACTGCAGTCTACAGCGTTAGTCAGACTGGCAGTCGGAATCAAGCAAGAGCGATGATTCAGGAAGAGGGGACATATCTTTTGGGGAAAATTGACTGGGTTCTCTCGGGTGTTAAAACTATAAATCTCCCAATTGGTTCTGGAGATGTCCTTCAAGTTAACACTTTCAATGGCAATGCTATTGAGGTGGGTCTGTCTGGCTTAAATATATATTTGTCACGCTTACCTAATTCTCCCGAGATACTTAACAATACAAACGTAGAAATAAGCGAGCTTGAATTTATTCACACCGAAGTTTCTGGTGATGGCATTAACCCAGAAAGCGTTGAGGTTAATATCATCATAACCACTAGGACACAAGATGGATTTCTTTTTTCTCAGAAGTTTTCTACGGTTAAGTATTTGCACAAATAAAAAATGCAAGACCTTTCTCCAATTTTAATAACCGGAAAAGATAGAGGCTTTATTGCCCTCATGTCTGTTTTAATTATATCTGCCGTTGTTCTCACCATCACTGTCACTGCTGGCGCCTCAAGTTTCTACGCCAGATCAAACATGCTTCAGAACGAATTCAAAAGGCAGTCCCTGTCGCTTGCTGAAGCATGTATTAACGCGGCACTTCTTAATTTGAAGGAAAATTATAATTATGACCCATCTGACGATCGCGTTCTTGTCGGCGACGATTCTTGTTATATTGAAAGCGTTTCTTCTCCTGATCAGGAATTTAAGAGGGAGATTAGAACTCGAGCCGAGGTGAACGGTTCATTTAGCAATGTCTTAACTGTCGCCGTCGTTGAGGATCCAAACCAACCCCCACTAGCGCCACCGGCAGCTTGTTCACTCTCGGTTAACCCATCTCCCATTAATTCTGGCGCTTCTGCTTGGCTTTCTTGGGCAACTTCCACGAATGCCACCTCTCTTTCTATAGACAATGGAATTGGTTCGGTTTCTCCATCTTCAAGTGGAGAAGAACTTGTTAGTCCACAAACAAGCATTACCTACACTGGCACCGCCGAAGGTCCCGGAGGTGCAAGCACTTGTTCCGTTTCTCTTGAGGTTACGCCACCCCCAGATTGTGCTGATTTAGTTATGATGCTTGATCGCACGACGAATTTTTCTTCTTTAGATCTTGCTAATGAGCGATTAGCTACCAAGGGCATACTTGAAATGTATGAAGAGACCAACAGTCCTTATCCCAAGGTTGGTATTGGTCGTTTTGGGGACGGAAACGACGGGGGAGTTGAGGCCGAGATTACCGTCGCAACACTCTCAACCAGAAATATTGTTCCAACAAGTGTTGGCACAAATAACACGTGGCTTGTGGCTCCAATTGGTGCAACTAAGACAACAGTAGTTTCTCAAGTGGACAATGATACAAGTTACATCTATTCCTCCATACAAAATGCTTCACAAACTTTTGTTTTTCCGGGAGCGAGAGTTCCGACAGACGCGGTAATTGAAGCAGTGGCACTAAGAGTTGTGGCACGAACGATAAGTGGCGAAGACGCAACAATAAAACTTGTGGCTGAGAATGGCACAGAACTTGACGAAGGAGCACCAGTTGCACTTTCAAGTATCTATAATACTTATCTTCGCCGCATGACCACCAATCCATTCACCGGTCTACCGTGGACACTTTCTGATGTAAACAACTGGACCACTAGGTTTGGTGTTGTGAAAACCAGTTCAGAGGGCGTCGCCAGAGTTACCCACGCGTATCTCGTTGTTGAGTATAGGACTGAGATAGGACAACTCAGCAGTGTCTACGGAGATGACGATATTGGAAACGATGGTGACGGAGATCTCTACGATGCCGTTGAAGAGGCGACAAACCCCGAGCCGTTTGCTGTTGGATTAAGTCTTGCCGATATTATAAATACCGGAGCTTCGGAGCTTAACGGGCCAAGACATAGTAGCGATAGAGGAAAGGTACTTCTTGTGGTCTCAAACGGAGATCCCAATGAGCCGACCATTGGTGCTGTTGAGGCAGCTCTAGATTCTGCCGATGCCGCAAAACTCGCGGGGGTAGAAATTTTCAGCATTTTCTTTGGTTCTGATCGTTCTGGTCTTTCTGGACAAGAACTTCTCGCCGCTCTTTCGGGTGGACAAGTATCTTCTGCAGATCTTCCGAGTCATTTCCATTTTGGACCCACACATCAGCCAGGCTCCGATGATAATTTTGAGAACACCCCAGATGGTTATCTTGCAGAAAATAATGATAGCGATCACTTCTTCATTGCCACTAGCTCTCTAAACTTACTAGGTATTTTTGAGACAGTTGGGAAGGTTGCTTGCCCAGCGGCCGGCACTCCGCCCCCACCTCCACCGCCCCCACCTCCACCGCCCCCATCACCTGTACCCAACATATCTATTACCTCTTGGGATGAAGTTTAGAAGCGTTGCGAAGGCGACGATTAGGTGATAACCTGATAAATATCTGTGAACTATTTTCGCGCTGAGACGAATAGAGGTTTTACTCTGATAGAAATACTTATTGTTATAGGAATTATTGCGGTTCTCGCCGCTATTGTCATCGTTGCTATTAATCCAGCCAAGCAGTTTGCTCAAGCCAGAAACACTCAACGCACTTCAAATGTTAACGCTATCTTAAACGCCATCGGTCAGCGCATTGCCGACAATAAAGGAGTCTTTGCCGGAACATTTTCTATCGGTGGTACGACTTATGATTGCGGACAAATTCCCACTGCCACCACTTCCATCACATCAAGGATGGCATCAAGCACTTCAGACACAACTGGCGATATGGGCTGTCTTGCGCCCACATACTTACCTCAACTACCAATTGACCCCGCCGAAACTTCCAGCGCAGATGATACCGGTTATGAAGTACAACTGAACAACAGCGGGAGGGTAACGATTTGCGCCCCGAATGCCGCTTCTGAAAATTCTATTCCCGATCCCGAACCAATCTGCGTAACACGTTAATAAAAAAGAAAGACCCGGAGCAGAAGTACTCCAGGCCTTTTAGTCACTTCTCAAATCGGTAAATCCCGAGGTCAATGACGGTTACGCTTGATGCATTTTTGGCCTTGCCGTCCTTTATGTAGACATCGCGGAAGTACGCGTCAATGTTGTACTCATTTTCCGACATCTCTGTTATGACGATGTCGACAAGGTACGGATTGACCTGATTGTAGTAGCGAAGAGAGTTTGTGTCACCGTCGTTATGTTCGTGGTAGTCGCGTGACCATCCACTTGGTCCAGACACAGACTCTACCGCCTCACCGTCTTCGGCAGGGTGGGTGTGTACTCCTCCCACACAAGGAACGTAACCGATAAGAAGAGGGGTTGCGTAACTGTACCTTAGGTCTCTCGAGTCTTCTCTTTCGTTGGGAAACGACACAAAGCGGTACGAGTTTCCTTCGAAAAAGAATAGACCACCCTGTTCATCACTTGAATCTTCGGGAAAAAGTGCGGCCACTTCTTTCATAGCTTTTGTGCTTTCGAAGTAATCAACATACCCTTTGAGCAAAAACAAGATGTGCTGGTTTTCGACTCTATCCAGTTGCTCCGCTCCCTCTTCGTAGTCTGTGCTGGTTCTTGAGACATGTTTACGTTTAGAAAGCTTCTTCTTGATGTATTTGCGCACAAACTTCACGCCACGGGCAAAGTCAGAGTTCCGTTCCGCACCTCGCTTTGAGCCGTCCATGAGCTCGTCCTCATGACTAAGAAGTGGTATGTAGGTGAGGGGCACCGTACCATCTTCAAACATTCGTTTGAGCGGAATGAGATGATAGAGGTAAACCTCATCGAGGAATTCAGGTCGAGCGCCACCCTCTAGAAGATAGCGATATTCGGGAAGGTATTGCGGCTCAACAGTTTTACCTTTTTCGGCCCGAAGCTTTTCCAACTCACGTAGCCCGGCTTCTTCCTCGGCAAGGACGCCCCCGGTGGTCAACATCAATACCAACATAAAGAGAGAGAACAGGTTTTTTATTCTCACAAGATTCTCCTCGTTTTTAGATGTAGGACTATGTTTACTATGCTCTCAAAGAGCGAAACTTACCTCGTTATACACCACATGCGTTGAATTGTTAAGTAAACCCAGCCTTATTAATAATTTAATGGCTGTAAAGTTGTCTTTACATTAAGCTTTGTTTTTTCTATACTGAAGAGAGTCATGAGCGAAAAGATTAAAAACGAAGTAAACAGACTTAGGACGGAAGCTGGAGTTACTCAAGAAGAATTAGCCGGGAAAGTGTGCGTTAGTAGACAAACAATTATTGCCCTTGAGAAAGGGAACTACACACCCTCTGTTTTACTGGCTATTAGGATAGCAAGCTTTTTCAAGATGCCAGTAGAGAAAATTTTTAAAATATCAATATGAAAAATAATCTAACACACATCATTCTAGCTATAGTGCTTATAGTTTTACTCGTCCTACTTTCTGATGCTTTCATGTTTTGGATGCCACCACTTTTTGCGATGCTCATAATCCTAATGGTTGCCGTGGTTATGTGCGTCTGGGCCGGGTTTGTCATGAAGGAGGGGGCGGGGGACGAACGAGAAAAAATTCATCGCATGGATGCCGGCAGGATTGCTTATCTTTCTGGGAGTGCTGTGCTCACCATAGCATTGGTAGTTCAAGGCATAAGACATGAAATAGACCCATGGATTACTCTGGCTCTTGGCGTGATGGTGGTGTCCAAGCTTGTTGCACGTATCTATTTTGAAAAATATAGATAACAGATATCCACAGGCTTATGTAAAGTCTACTTTACATTACATTCTATTTTTTATATAATCAAAATGTTAAGCATTACTAACATAACTAATTATGAATAACACCAAACCAATTTTTATTATTCTGGCAATCCTTGTTGTTGCGGGCCTTGGTATTTATGGTTTATCAAAACCAGCCACAGAGGAAAAAGATGTTGCCATGGAAAAAGAAAAGTTGAGTGAGGTAGCAGCAACAGAAGAGCCAGAGACAATAATGAAGAAAGGCTCTTACGAGACATACAGTTCTGAGAAATTGTCTCTAGCTTCTACCAATAAGGTTGTCTTATTTTTTAGAGCCTCTTGGTGTCCAACGTGTCGAGCTCTTGATTCAGATATCCGCTCCAATCTTGAAAGTATTCCCGAGAACCTAATAATCCTTGACGTTGATTACGATAACTCCACCGCCTTAAAACAGAAATATGGGATTACTCGCCAACACACACTAGTTCAGGTAGATGCCTCTGGAGTGGCACTTAACAAATGGACTGGTTCGCCCACACTCTTAAATCTTATTTCAAAAGTAAAATAGGATGACGCTTCTTGCCATATCTTTTTTCGCCGGAATTTTGACGGTTCTTGCGCCTTGTATTCTGCCGCTCTTGCCGGTAGTAGTTGGTTCTTCTGCTTCTGGGAGAAGTAGGAGCACTCCTTACATTGTGGTTGGCTCACTCGCCATATCTATAATTCTTTTTACCTATCTTCTTAAGGCTTCCACTGCTTTTATTATGGTACCGCCAGAAGTTTGGACCTATCTTTCCGGTGGCATACTACTACTCTTTGGTTTAACACTCCTTTTTCCGGGTCTCTGGGAAAGATTGCCAGGTATAAACAAACTCTCGGCTGGTTCAAATAAACTTCTGGGCGAAGGATATCAGAAGAAAAGTTTCTGGGGAGACGTGATAGTAGGAGCATCTCTTGGTCCAATTTTTTCCACTTGTTCGCCGACCTATTTTGTTATCCTTGCTTCCGTTTTGCCCGCTAGCTTTCTTCTCGGTACAGCATATCTGCTTTCATACACCCTTGGACTTTCACTCATCCTCCTCTTTATTGCACTTCTTGGTGAACGCTTCGCTAGTCGTCTTTCGGGATTCTCCGACCCTCAAAGTAAGTTTAAACGAAGCATTGGGGCTCTCTTTATTGTCCTTGGGCTCCTTATTGCTCTCGGGTACGAAAAAAAACTTGAAACAGCTATTCTTGATAGTGGCTTTTTAGACATCACTAAGCTTGAAAACAAACTTCTAAACCGCCTTGATATGCCAGAAGAAAGCTATTTGCCAGATACCGGATCCGAAGTCATTTCGGAAGAACTAGTAGCCTCGAGTCCAGAGACTACCTCGCCCGCAAAACCCGTGCCGAAAGTGAAAGGTGTTCCATACAAAGAGATAGTGAAGCCGGCTGGGTTTGTTAATACGAATGACCTTCCTATAAAACTTTCTGATTATGTTGGTAAATCGGTGATTCTTCTTGATGTCATGACCTATTCATGCATCAACTGCCAGAGAACCTTCCCATACCTAGTTTCTTGGTACGAGAAATATAAAGACGACGGGTTTATTATCGTCGGTATCCATACACCCGAGTTTGCATTTGAAAAAGACAAAGAAAATGTAGAAAAAGCGATGAAAGAGTTCGGCATCACATTCCCCATAGTCTTGGACAATGACTTTGGCACTTGGAACGCTTATGGCAACCGTTACTGGCCGAGGAAATATCTTATTGATATCTACGGCAACATCGTCTACGACCACATTGGCGAGGGCGCCTATGAGGAAATTGAAATGAAGATAAAGGAGTTACTTAAAGAACGCGTCAAGGTTCTTGGGGAAGGAGAGATGCCGACTAACGGTGAACTTGTTTCAAAAACTATATCGCCCCAAGTAACCACTTCCCAAAGTCCCGAAACCTACTTTGGCTCGCTTAGAAACGAATATTTACGAAACGGCATGGTTGGTAGAACAGGGGAACAGACTCTTACGGTACCGGCACAAATTTCTCTAAACGGACTGTATCTCGGTGGCACTTGGAACTTTAATGGTGAATACGCCAAGTCGGTTAAAAATTCAAAAGTAGTTTACCGATACAATGCAAAAGAAGTTTATATCGTAGCCAGTGCTGACAGCGCTCTTGAAATGGAGGTCTGGCAAGATGGCAAACTTGTGACGGCCGAGGCGGGGGCAGACGTAGTCAATGGCACTGTCACGATTAAAGAAAGTAAACTCTACAAACTTATAAAAAACATTACACCCGGCGAACACACCCTAGAACTCCGCGCCGAAGACGGAATACTCCTCTTTGCCTTCACTTTCGGTTAATCCAATTTATCTTTAAAGAAAAAACCACTTCACATTTTGACACATGAAATGGTTTCAAAGTTTTTTCTGTCGCTCCCGCCATTCCGAGATTTGCTTCCTTGATCCCGATAGTACCGTTACCAAGAGTCTCGGCTCTGTGATGTTGGGCTCGGAGTGGAGCACAGCATCTGCGTCACCGACAAGGTAAATAGTCGCCCCGCCAGCGCCCCCCATCGCTAACGGTTCGACAACTTCCGCAAGCTTCTTTCTTATGCGCAGGTCTTCTTCGTCAAACTTATCCGGGTTGGATAAATTTTCCATGTAATTTTTACTGGCTTCCTCAATTAACCTGTCTGCCAGTGCCTCATCTCTTGCTACACCGAAAAGAGTTTGCGGACCCTTCAACGTAGTTGCAAGTTTGTAGCACTTTTTTTCTGAAGCAAAGTACTTGCCATCAGGATGCCAGCGCGGAACAACAAACTCATTTGCGGGAAGTTGTGCTCGCACCATGGTCCAGACGGCCTCTCCGCCGAAGCCTTGGCACATTTCCTGCGAAAGCCGGAGAACGATGCCAGCCACAGAAGAGAGGGTATCGGGGCTGTTATCACCGAGCCCGGCAAGGTGCCTTTCGAGCTGACTCTTGAGTAGCTTTGTGGGTAGTCCGAAAAAGTCAAACTGGTCCAACCTCCTATCAATAACGAGGTCATTGAGGTGACTTCTCTCACCAGACGGGAGGAACATGTCAATGTTAAGCAGTCTTTCCGAATCGAGTTTTCCCAAAGAGTCACGAAGTATTTCCTTAATGAACACGGGTTACTCCTGTGTAGCTTTTCCGCGTGCACATTATAATAAAATTTTCACTCTGTCAAGTTTTATAAAAAGAAGGACCCACACTTCATATGGGTCCCCCAAGGGTCTTTCTGAGTTCCGACAATTCATATTCTATGGTGTGTTCGAGTTCTCCTTTCGTCGGGTGAATCAGATTGATGTTTGAAACTCCGAGATTGACCTTGAAAAGCGAAAAGCTTGAATCTGGAACAAGAAGCAGAGCATGCTTTGACGTGGGTGTGAACCCCATGACATTACACGAGTAAAGGACTATCAATCCGTATTCAAAGTCACGCTTGTCAATCCAGGACTGAACGTAGCCAATGCGTCCTCGATCAGCGTAGAGCCAACTTCCCCTGCCAACACAACCGTGAGCCATGAGGCAGGCAGTACGTGTCTTTCCCACGCTCTTCTTGTAGGTTTCAATGTACTCTTTCTCAAAAACATCCAGTTCGGAGAGCAAAATATCAGGTTGACGGTAGATTATCTCCTCGTCACCCTCGTACTGACTGTAATGCTCTGCTGATACCCAGATATCCATGTTGTGCTGGTCAAACGAAATCTTCCTCACGCTTACCTCCTTTGCCTTGGTACAAACTACTCCTTTGGAAAACTGGAGTCAAACTTGTATTTCTATAGAAAAACTTACCTTATCTTTGGCAAAGATTCCTTCCTTTTTACGAACAAGAGCTTTGAGGGGTAGGAGATAAGTGTCGGAGCGTTTATCAAAAAAGATTGATGTTCTCCAACTTGTTTTGCCGAGTGTCACCAAGACTGGGAGCGACCCCCAGCCACGATGTATAGAAGCAAATTGTTTCCTTATAATGGCCGCTTCTTTTTTCGGCAGATAAATAAAGTGCCAGCCCGCCATACCGGGGTAGAGAAGTACTTCTGACTTCAGTTTGTATGTGTTTGATTTCATCTCATCTATTCTAGCAAAAAGAAAAAGCCGGAGAGTTAGTCCGGCTTTCAGGCTAGGAGCATTTTTTCCTGCTAAGTTTTTTCAGAGCTACACGCTGATATTCCAGAGCAGCTGTCCTGACATCGTCATTCTGGAAGCGCAGAGGATGCTTGATGAGATAGACTATGCCCTGCTCCCCACATTTATTGATAATCGGGGCAACCAACCAATGACCGCCGTGGTACAGGAAGTCTCTATTTCGCCAGAGGAAGTCGCCGAAACTCTGAGGCAACCACCCCTCTCCACCTTTCGCATCCTTGGGGTAATATAGGTCGTCTTTGTACTGGAAATACGACGCCATACCCTCAGAGACAAGGGCTCTCCCAACTAACATGTCAAACTCAAGTTGAGAGTTTTTAGAAACATCTGGCAACATTCCATTACCAATCCGCCGACTGATCTGGTCTACCAAGGCGTGCACAAGCTCATGTTTGACCACGAGTTGATCCACTGCCGCTTTCTTGGCGGGTGAGATAATGAACGACTGTGTTTCCGGGTAGTACTGGGCGACGAAATCTCCCCGTAACTGTGGCGCGATGTCGTCGGGTATTTTGAAAACTACTAGTGGCTTCCAGTCTGGATCAAACTTGACCCCATACCTTTTTTCCATAGCTATCGCTTCATTGGCAAATGCCTTTTGCCAGTTGAGTTGGTCTACATCAAACACTTCTTGGCTGAAGTTTTGTGGTGCCAACAGTGTCAGTACCAGTAACAGTACAAGCCTGGACTTATTCATTTCGCTTCCTCTTTTCTATAAGGGTACGTTTCTAGTTGAGAACGATACTCGGGATATACACAAAATCAAGTTGACAAAGTATCCAGTATATTTACTCTCCGAATGACGCTTTTTATAAAAGAAGACCGCCTTTTCCAAATTGGATTAGGCGGTTTTTAATGCATCACTCTCTTCGAGGTTTATCTTCGACCACCTCCGGCCACATAGGATATCATCAAGAAAATTCCGATGATTCACGAGCTTCAAAAGGAGGAGAACCGTATTAGGGTTCTCCTGAGGACTGGTGAGTGAAGGAGGGTCACGATACAAACACTTCTACCCTGATGTTTTTACGAAGGACGGCGATCATGCGCTGTCTACGTTCAGTGTTTTTTTTCGTGATTCGAAGGGTCGATGTTTTGCCATCGTAGACCTTGTCGACAAAACCCCACCGTTTTGCCTCGTCGGCCGAGAGCCAACAGTCGATTTTTTTTCTTGTGTTTTCATCGAGCATTTCGCGGATTGCTTTTTCCGAACGTCTGCTGAACATTCCTTGTTCTTTCAGGCGCGCGACGTAGATACGAAACATCCGCTCGGTTGCCCTGCGTCGCTCGATGTCGACTGTATCCGCCACTTCGTCAAGACCATCGAACGCGTATGTTCCTCGATGGTACATGTATTGGGCCGGTGGGCGAATGACGAAACGGTCAGCCGCAAGCGGAATCAGGGATGTCATGGAGCGAGCCCATTTCGTTGCCAATACGGTAATCGGGTTTGGTGCATGAAGTATTGCTCCGAACATCTGCATGCCTTCTTCCCAATTGCCACCGCAACTTGCCATTTTGACAAGAATTGGTCGCTCAGGATCCAGGTTACCGAGGATACTAAGGTTGAGCTCAAAACGATCTGCCATGTTGTGCTCAACCCCCGGCTCATCACCGTTGTCAGAATTGTCGGTATTACCTGTTTGTTGCGGGTCTCCGCCAACGTAGATAACAAAGTCATGTCTGTCCAGGCGATAGAGATGAATGTCTTCAGGAAAGAAGTCACCCATCATTGCCTGCCTGAGATAGGCCTCGTGCCCTTTATGACGGGCCGATTTTTTTGCTCGGGAACGCATTACTGAGCCTCCTTTTTTTCAGAAGACCTTGTTTGTCTAGCGACCGTGTTTCTCGTTGTCATGGTCGGCTCCTTGGTGGTTCTGTAAAAAAGCTTAAAGTCCGTCGTGCATACTACTCCATCAAGAATAAATAAGCAAAAGAAAAGCCCCCGAGAAATCCCGGGGGCCTTTGAGGTTCGTGAGTTAGAGAAAACTCGTCTCTAACTCACGGCGCAGGAGAAGCGCTTCGGTGCCCTGCGAGGGACTCCAAGCTTCTCCTTGAGGAACCACTTGTGCTGGTCGAGATCATAGTACCCACGAAGGTCCTTCTTGATCTCGCGGATCTTCTGGACGAGCTCCTGACCACCCCTTTCGTTCTTGAAGAGGCAGGAGGCGTTTGCGACCTCCTCAATTGCTTCAGGGCACACAAGGAGGATGCCGAGTGCCACCTTGCGGAATTCGTAAGGCGACGTGGCAGGGATGAGGAGCTCGATGATGGACTGGCGCCAACCCTTCGCCCGTCGCGCCTGCTCTTCATTCAGACGATCGAGGAGTTTCTTGCGAGGGTCCTCTACCCTTGCAATCTTGTTTGCTCGTCCTCTCTGAACGATCTCTGCGGTGATGAAAGCATCACGGAGCGAGTTAATGCTCATGCCAATTCTCCAATTCATGTAACGAACACGCGGAACCGCCGCGCACGTTTTATCCTTATCAATTATAGCACGTTCAAATCATTTGTCAAGTATTAACTATATAATAAACTTTTACTTAAACTAAGATTCTCTCAAATATTTAAATCGAGAAACCTTCTCACCCTTGACCACAACCTCTTCTTCAAACATAGATCTAGGTCTTGCCCATAGTTTAGAAATACCATTGTCATACAAGGGTTCGTAAATCACCAAATCTTCAAGCGTCTCACTATGCTTGGCAATACCTATAACCCGATACTCCTTTCCTTTGTAGTGTTTGTATATTCCCAACTTCATTGTTTCAACGATGAGGACAACCGGCCCAACAACACGGGCGACGTATTCCAGCCATTAACTCGTCGCGCACCCTTTCAACATGGTTTCTTCTTGTTTCCGCTTTTTTCACCGAGATAGTCCAGCAGATCCATTCGTTTCTTGCGAGCGGGGTAATATCTTCCCACGCTTTTTTTGCCTTTGGGTTAGAAGTAAGAGCTTTTCGCAAATCTGCAGGAAGTTTATGTGCCGTACCAAAAGAGGGTTCGTTTTTACTCATAGTTAGAGTTTTGTTTGTTCTGGATTTTTCTTTCTGCTCTTTACGAGAAATACAATACCGGTAATAACCACTACCAGTCCGAGGAGTTGTCCTCCGGGGCTATCGTCGTATCCACCATAAACAACCATAAACGCTCCAAACAATATTGCCAAAATTGAATACGCCATTTTTCTTTTATTCATATGAAGATTATACCGTTTATACAAAAGAAAACCGCCCTTTATCCCGGGGCGGCATCGGTCGACTCACTCACGTCACGAGTGATCAGTACTGCAAACTCCTCTACTTCTTGAGGGGGAATCCCCAGAGTTGAAGCAGCACGATCCAACTGTTCCTTGAAAGGGCCGTTGAGGAGTAGCCCGTCTCTTCGTAGTTGTTGCTTGAGAAGAAGATAGCCGATCTCACACTTACGCTCTTTATTCATTGCAGTCCTCGAGTGTAACGTTGGTCCAATACATATATACCAGCTACTCGTGATAAATGCAAAATTATTATTACTTCGTGTAGTACTAAAATAAAGAAAGAAGCTACTGGCTCCGCGACAGTTTTTATAAAAGGAAGACCGCCCGAAGGAGGTCTTCCTTGGGCGGTCACGTGTGGCGGAAATGTCCTTTTTCTTTGTACTTTCTTGCTTGTAGAAGAGCTTCTTCCAGTGGTAAGGATGGAACGAAATCAATCACTGTTTCATCCAACCCACATGTTGAAACTAGAACAATCTGAGAACAGAGGGT
This sequence comes from uncultured Candidatus Saccharibacteria bacterium, assembly GCA_964357635.1. GTDB lineage: Bacteria > Patescibacteriota > Minisyncoccia > Phycocordibacterales > Zambryskibacteraceae > UBA5004. The sequence continues at coordinate 73,631 of CAYHLZ010000001.1, forward strand.
ATAGGACGCCATGTGAATCTTGACGGCCATGGTAACACCCCCAGCTTGTTTCTTATCGAAAATTTCACGCAGTAGAGCGTTTATCAGTTCCATCAACATCTCCCATTGAGTTTGGACTTCTAGAGGACGGAAAGGTTCTAATCGCCATGTTTATCTATCTCTCAGCTTATGTCAAGTACGGGCTCCGCGACCGGTTTTATAAAAATAAACCGCTGTGCCTGATGGACACAACGGTTTTTTAACAGATACGAAGGCCTTACTCACATATCCTTCCTAGCGCCTCGGTCGGGACTGATCACACTTTTCAAGATATTGAGCAAGAGCCTCTCTTGTAATATCTGCTAGTGACTTCTTCTCGCGGAAAGCTATGTTCCGCAACAGGTCATGTGTTCGTGACTCTATCGCCACAAACAGTTTAACGGGACATATCAACTTTGTCTTGTTGGCCACAGCCACTCTCCCCTAGTTTATAGATCGTTGCCCGCGCCACAATAACAAGAAATTATAAGCCTTGTCAATTTGTCTCCGCGACAGGGATCTCTCGGCTTACAGCCGCAGTACACCTTTCGTATTTTCTCATCCTTCAACAAATTCAGGACTCGAAAATATATTCAAGGTCTTCTCGCCCTGGACGCAAGCAGGTTCACTGCTTGCTTCGCGTCGCAAAATTGCAAACAATTTTGCTCCGCGACCAGGGCTCGAACCTGGGACATCCTCCTTAACAGGGAGGCGCTCTACCAACTGAGCTATCGCGGAATGGATGCTAGAATAATAATGGTAATTTAGACATTAATCAATTAAGGATTAAATATGGACCAAAAAAGTTATTATTATGTCACGGGAACCGTTTTCCTTATTATTGCTGTTCTACATTTCTTGAGACTTATCTACGGATGGCCAGCCAATATTGGTACTTTTGTGGTGCCGATGTGGTTAAGTTGGGCTGCCCTGGTCTTTGCCGGATATCTCGCATACCAAGGATTAAAAATAAAAAGATAACCTAAAGATGCTAGAATAGCGCTGTGAATTTCAAGAACTTCAAACTAGATACCCAAACAGGTCTCCTTATCGCTATTATTCTGGCGTTGCCTCTGTCTGGCTATGTGGCTTACCAGTACCGCGCGCTTTATAACGAGTTTGAGTTGGCGAGCACAGCGAATGCAGAACTTTCTGCTGAACTTGAAGCAATAAAATCGGAGAAAGAACAATTACTTTCTAAAACAGGCGAACAGAAGACAATCATTGATTCTTTTAGCGGTCAGATAGAAAATATTTCTTCCACCGTCGGCACTCTTGATAAGCTTGCCAAAACAGACAAAGAACTTCTCCAGAAATATTCCAAAGTTTATTTTCTAAACGAACACTACGTTCCAGACGCTCTGACAGAGATAGAAGACGATTACGCCTTTGAACAGGGTGGTGGCAATCTTCTCATCCACGACAAAGTTTGGCCGTATCTTAAAGAAATAATTCTTGAAGCAAAAGAAGATGGTATTGATCTCTTGGCCGTCTCGGCCTTTCGTTCTTTTGAGGCCCAAGGCTCACTGAAGTCAGAATATCGCTTTACCTACGGAGCCGGCACTGCCAACCAATTTTCTGCCGATCAAGGATATTCTGAACATCAGCTTGGCACATCTTTAGACTTCACCACCAAGGCCTTAGGTGCCAATTTCACAAAATTTGGTTCAAGTACCGGCCTTGAATGGCTTGAAAATAATGCCCACAAATATGGCTTTATCCTTTCTTATCCGGCTGGCAATGGTTACTATACATACGAGCCGTGGCACTGGAGATTTGTCGGAGTAGACCTAGCCACCAACCTTCATGAAATGGGCAAGCATTTCTACGACCTTGAACAGCGCGAGATAGACAAATATCTCGTAAAGCTTTTTGACTAGTTTCTTCTTCTGTTATACTGGAATTATGAAGATAAACATAAAGGCGACGGGGATAGAGCTCACTCCCGCCATCTCAAGTTATGTGGAGAAAAAGATTTCAGCGATAGAAAAATTTATTGATAAAGCAACGAACGCCACAGCCCTAGTGGAGGTGGGGAAGAGCACACATCACCACAAGAGTGGAGATGTCTTCCGTGCCGAAGTGCATATTGTTGGTAACGGTCTTGATGTTTATGCCGCATCCGAAACAGGGGACCTGTATGCTGCGATAGACATGGTCAAGGATGAGGCAGTGCACAACATGTTACAATTGAAGGGTAAACGAGAGACTCTTGCCCGCAAAGGTGCGAGTGTGATGAAAAACATGATCAAGGGTTTCTCCGAGAATACAGCCAAGGGATTTTCTTGGGGCATGGAGCGATTAAAGTTTAAAAATTTTAAGAAAAGACAATGAATTATTTGAAACAAAAAGCGACACCATGGGTTTCCATCTCTGTTTTGGCTGGAGGATTGTTTACCGCCGTGGTTTTACTTTGGCTCGTTAGGATTGAAGCCGAGCTTCGGGTCACCATTACTAGTGTCTAGTTGCCTCGTAGGAAATCTTGCCAACCCATCTCTCGCTTACCAGCGGGGGTAACGCGGACTGGGACAAACTTACCATCTTTTATCTCGGCATCTTTGACTACTAATCTAATTTCTTTCCCACTCTTGTTCCTGAAGAACATGTAGGCCGTTGGCCAAGTACTATACGCCAAGACTTTTCTCAAATTTTTCTCTGCAGATTCGTTTAGGTCAAGAAGTCCGTCTTCTTTTTTTATTAGTTTGGTAAAACTTACTTTCTTCTCATCCTGTGGTATCTCTTTCACTTCTCCCTCAATCCATTTTGGAAGTAGAACCCCGAGTATTCTACCGCCAGCACGAGCAAGCTTTTCTTCTACGACAGCATAGTGGTCTGGCCAAGGAGTTATTGGAACTCGTGCCTGCGCCAATATTGGTCCGTGGTCCACTTTCTCATCCATTTTAATTATCGTTACCCCCGCTTCTTCTTCTGCAAGAATTGTTTCTTGAATAGGTGAGGCGCCCCGCAACTTTGGCAGAAGTGAGGGGTGGACATTGAGCGCACCATATTTTGGAAGAGAGAGAATCTCTTTCGGCAAGATTTTACCGAATGATGCTACCACATAAACATCTGCATCTAACTTTTTTAATTTATCTGGAGATGGAATATCTTTTATAGAACTTATATTAAGCACCGGAGAAAGACCAGCCACTTCAAGCTCCTCCAGAACATATTTTGAAAATTGAGAACTACCGAAGAAGACAAACTTAACCACCGCTTTTAGCGGGGTCCCGCCAACGGCGGTGACCGCTTTCTTCGGTGGGACATCTTGGACATTTTCTGCATTATCAATGAAAAGAACGCCATTTAGATGGTCTATCTCGTGCTGGAAAATCTGTGCCAGAAGTTCTGATGCGCCTCGCTCAATAAGTTTCCCTGTTTCGTTGTAGGCTCTCAAAGTTACTTTATCAGCTCTTTTTACCTGCCCGTAGAGCCAACGTATTGAGAGACAGCCTTCTTCCAACTTCTCTTTTTTCCTAGAAGTTTTAATTATTTCTGGGTTGATAAATACCAAATCTTTCGTTGTCTGAGGCAGTTTTGGCACTGGTCCGACATTTAAGTTTCTTTTTTTTGTTAACATCAAAACATCGCCTCGGACGATAAAGAGTCTCAGACTCTCACCAATCTGTGGCGCAGCGAGCGCCACTCCGTCTTCTTCGGCATGGAGCGATGTGTGCATCTTCTCTAGAAGGCCTTTAATCTTTTTTCCACCAATTTCTTTTAGGGGCACACTCTTAGCCACCTTTCTCAATACAGGCGCATCTTTTTGTAATATTTCTGTTTTTGTCATTTGACCTTAAGACTACCGAAGAAACAGCGTGAGAAATTTGCGCTTTGGGAACACTTCTTTAAAAGATATGCCATATCCTCAACCGAGAGGTGAGAAGTCTTTATGGCTATCACTTTTATAGGGAATTCCTTCATATCCGCCGCCCTTCTTTCTGCATTTATACGTGCATGGAACTCATCAAGCATCTTTAGTCTTGGGTGCTTCAAAAGCTCCTTAAGATCATGACTTTTAAGAGCTTCACTAATAGATTTCATGATTTATGGAACTATAGTATCATAAGTGCTCTCAATAGATTTTCCATATGGTAAAGAAACTCGGCATAGATCTTGGCACCACAAATATCCTAGTCTTCGTACCAGGTAAGGGTATTGTTTTGAACGAACCATCAGTGGTGGCAGTTTCTGAAGATAACAAAATTTTAGCCATCGGCGCCGAGGCCAAAACAATGATTGGTCGCACTCCAGAAAGTATCATTGCTTACCGACCGATGAAGGACGGAGTCATCGCCGACTACCGCGTGACGGAGGCGATGCTTCGCTACTACATAGACAAGGCGCTTGGGCGTTGGAATTTTTTCAAACCAGACGTTTTAATCTCCGTGCCAGCAGGGGTCACTTCTACAGAAAGGCGCGCAGTAGTTGAGGCCGCGATAAAAGCTGGTGCCAAGAACGCCTATGTCGTTAAGGAACCAATCCTTGCTGCCATCGGTGCAGGTATTCCCATTCAAGAAGCAGCAGGACACATGATTGTGGATATCGGTGGCGGGACTACAGACGTAGCCGTCATCTCTCTTGGTGGTATTGTGGCCTCTACTTCTGTCAAAGTGGCTGGCAACAAGATGGACACTGCCATCACTGACTATATAAAGAAAAATTTTAATTTAATAATTGGAGACAAAACAGCGGAGGATATAAAAATTGCCGTGGGCTCTGCTATTCCACTTGAAGAAGAAGTAGCGATCTCTGTGAAGGGAAGAGACTCTCTTCTAGGACTCCCACGCACTATTGAAATTAAGACCAACGAAATAGTAAAAGCAATTTCTAAAGAACTGCGTGAGATGGTGCGAGCGGTCAAAGAAGTTCTTCAAGAGACCCCACCAGAACTTTCTTCTGACATCATAGACCGAGGCATTATCATGACCGGTGGTTCTTCGCAGTTACGCAATTTTCCTGAACTAATGTTTCGTCGTACTGGGGTAAAAGCAGTTTTGGCCAAAGATGCCTACTTCTGCGTTGCCAAGGGTACAGGTGTGGCACTAGAACACTTGAATATGTATAAAAAGTCTATTATCGCCAAGAGATAAGCCATTTTTTGAGACTCTTTTCACACTATTGACAAAAACTAGTAGTCTGCTATGCTTAATAGTGGGCTGTAAAGGAGGGTGATCCCGCACGGCGACTGCGTTAGAGCACCAAAATGCGCCTGATAAACAGGGGGTGTCCCACGAAAAGTCCGAGTTTCTTAAGACTCGGATTCGTTAACAAACGAACACGACCGCACCAGCACGCATTATCAAAGCGACGACAACGGGCCCGGGAGAGACTTCTAATCTCCCGGGCTTTTACTATTTATATGTTAATCTAGTTTCTAATGACTGCATTAAAATTTTCTATAGAAAAGGAACTGAAGGGCAAGCTAGGTCGAGCAGGAATTCTAGAAACTCCACATGGCAATATTGAAACTCCAGCTTTTGTTTCTGTTGGTACAAAGGCAGCGGTAAAAGCTCTTACCGTAGAGCAAGTGAAATCCCTTGGGGCTGAGGTAGTTTTAGCAAACACTTATCATCTTTTACTTGAACCGTCTGAGAAACGTGTAAAAAGTTTTGGAGGGTTACACAAGTTTATGAATTGGCAAGGTCCAATCATGACCGACTCTGGTGGTTTCCAAGTTTTTTCTTTGGGTAGCGCCTTTGGTAAACAGATTTCAAAAATCGCTCGGTCAGAAGAAAAGAATATTCCGGATGAGGGCGTTGTTGGGAACCTCGCGAAAGTGAGTGAAGATGGGGTCACTTTTAAATCTCATTTAGATGGCGCCCTTCACCACATCACTCCAGAGCGGTCTATGGAGATACAACACGACCTAGGTGCAGATATTATTTTTGCCTTTGACGAATGTACTTCTCCCAATGAGAGCTTTGAATATCAGGAAGAAGCCATGGAGAGAACACACAGGTGGGCGAAGCGTTCTCTAGAGCACCACAATAAATTAAAAAGTAAGGACCCCAATCCAATAGCTTTGTTTGGAATAGTGCAGGGTGGGAGAGAAGAAATGTTACGTAAGCGTTCGGCAGAGTTTATCGGAAACTTAGGTTTTGACGGCTTTGGTATCGGCGGGTCGTTTAACAAAGAAGATATGGATAAGGCAGTAAAATGGGTAAACGAAATATTGCCGAAGAACAAACCAAGACATCTCCTAGGTATAGGTGAGCCGGAAGACCTTTTTATGGGGGTGGAGAATGGTGTTGACCTCTTTGACTGCGTAGCGCCGACGAGAAATGGCAGAGGCGGAACACTTTATACTGCGAAAGGCAAAATCAATATTAGAAACGCCGAATTCCGTGATGACAATAGACCGCTAGACCCAGAGTGCGCTTGTGAGGTCTGTAAAAATTATTCTCGAGGATATCTCTGCCATCTCTATCGTGCGCACGAGATACTTGGTGGTACGCTTGGCTCAATGCACAATCTCTATTTCATTATTAATTTGGTTAAGAAAATGAGACAAGCGATTCTTGGCGGTAATTTTGAAAAATTCAAAAAAGATTTTCTGTCAAAATACGAAAAATAAAGGTTGCAAACTTTTTGTTCAGTTGATAATATGTTTTTTGGTTTGTAATTGTACCTGTTGAAAAAAAGGGAGAGGGTATGCCTATCTATCGCAGGAAGAAGCCCGAGAAACAAAATGGGAACGAGATTGTTTCCAAGAGCGAGTGCACCTGGGGCATGATTGTCTGGGTGGGTACCGAAAACCAGACAGTGGAGCGTCTGGAGCGCGTCTGCACCGGCAATATGTTGGATAATAAGCCGGAACTGGTCACGATGGACGAATTCAGAATCCTCAGGAAACCGAATCTGAGGAACAAGCGCCACGAGCGCCGCGAGCGTCGTAAGGGTCGCGAGCCTCGCGAACCCCTGTACTCGAGGACTGGCATTTTCGCAAGCAAGGTCCCCGAGGAGCAGCATTCTCCGGACGAAGTCACACCTTTTCCTCAGTCCGCCATGGGCGCCACAGCCTAAACGCCGGACTCGCCTTCGACCCGCACCACCAAGTGGTGCGGGTTTTTTCTTTATCATAATCCTGTTATATTGGTGTTTCCATGAATTCTTTCAAAATAAGTAAAGAGTTTGAACCAGCTGGTGACCAACCCAAGGCGATAAAAGAACTCCTGGATGGTCTTAAGAAAGGTCTGCGTTACCAGACCCTTTTAGGTGTGACGGGCTCTGGTAAAACTTTTACCGCTGCCAATGTGATAGAGCAAATTGGCAAACCAACTTTAGTAATTGCCCACAACAAAACTTTGGCGGCCCAGCTGGCGCAAGAGTATAGAGAATTTTTCCCCGACAATGCGGTGCACTACTTCGTTTCTTACTACGACTACTACCAGCCGGAAGCATACCTGCCAGTAACCGATACTTATATTGAGAAAGAAGCGATGATAAATGAGGAGATTGAACGCCTGCGCCACGCTTCTACTCAAGCACTCTTAACAAGAAAAGACGTTATCATTGTGGCATCCGTTTCTTGTATATACGGTCTAGGTGACCCAGAAGAATACGAGAAAGTTAATCTCAAAATTGAGAAGGGGCAAGCGATAACTCGTGCGGACTTCATCCGCTCTCTTATAGATATTCACTATTCTCGTACCAATTCTGATATAAAGCCTGGCAATTTCCGCGCGTTGGGAAATGTTGTAGAGATTATGCCAGTCTCTGAGCGTCTTATATATAGAATTGAGATTGATGGAAACAAAGTTTCTTCCATAAAGAGGATAGACGCAGTTTCTCGCGCAATAGTTTCAGAGCCCAAAGTCTTTTTTCTCTTTCCTGCCAAACACTTTATCACTGGGGATGAGGCCCAGAAGAAGGCGCTTGTAAGTATTAAGAGAGAACTTGAAGAACGCCTGAAAGAACTCAAAAAGTCTGGCAAAATGCTTGAAGCCGAGCGTCTCAAGCGTCGCACTAGTTATGACTTGGCGCTTATCCGAGAGGTTGGTTATACCAACGGTATAGAAAATTATTCAAGACACCTCTCTGGCAAGAGTGCTGGCGAAGCACCTTTCACTCTTCTTGATTACTTTCCGAAGAAGCCCGATGGAACTCCAGATTTTTTGACAATTATAGATGAGTCACACGTCACCATCCCGCAGATAGGTGGTATGTACGCAGGAGACAAGTCTCGTAAAGACACTTTAGTTGAACATGGTTTCAGACTACCTTCTGCTCGTGACAACAGACCATTGAAATTTGATGAATTTGAAAAGAGGGTTGGTCAAGTTATTTTCACCTCTGCCACCCCATCAAGATTTGAGAAAGAACACGGAGAGAAAATTGTGGAACAAGTAATTAGGCCCACAGGTCTTATTGACCCAGAAGTCTCTGTTAAGCCAATTCAGCCCAAAGCCAAGTACAAGGGTCAGATTTATGACTTTATTGAAGAAGCAGAGAAAGCGATTGAAAAGGGTGGACGGGTTATTGCCACCACTCTAACCAAGAAAATGGCGGAGGACCTATCAGAATTTCTGAAAGAGAAGAAGATTAAGGCAGAATATCTTCACAGCGAGATAAAAACAATTGAGCGCATTGAGATCTTGACCTCATTTCGCCATGGTAAGTTTGACTGTCTAGTTGGGGTAAATCTTTTGAGAGAGGGTCTAGACTTGCCAGAAGTGACCTTAATAGGAATCTTGGATGCAGACAAAGAGGGGTTCCTGCGTTCTGAAACATCACTTATCCAGATTATCGGGAGGGCAGCAAGAAATGTCTTCGGTAGAGTTATTCTCTATGCTGACACTATCACAGGCTCTATGGAGACAGCTATAAACGAGACCGCCAGACGTCGAAGCATCCAGGTTGCCTACAACACCAAGCACGGCATTACACCGAAAACCATTATTAAGAAAATAAAAGATATTACCGATACCCTAGAACGAGAGCATAACAGCGCAGTGAATCTCCTGCTTGAAACGGACGAAAAAGTTTTTGCCAAGAGTCCGAAGAAGTTGATTAAAGAAAAGAAGAAAGAAATGGAAGAAGCAGTACGAATCTTGGACTTTGAAACAGCCGCGATTCTTCGCGACGAGATACTGCTTTTGGAAAAGAGGCTTGAGAAGAAATAAACAAACCACTGTGTTATACTCATCTTGTTCTATATACCCCCTAGGCGTCCGCCTCGGGGGGATAAGCTATTATGAAAGATAAAAACAGCGAAAAAATTGTGGTGAAGGGTGCCCGTACCCACAATCTCAAAAACATTACTTTAGAGATGCCAAGGAATGCCATGGTGGTTTTCACCGGACTTTCTGGTTCTGGTAAGTCTTCGCTTGCCTTTGACACCATCTTTGCCGAGGGACAGAGGCGTTACGTAGAAAGTCTTTCAAGTTACGCGCGACAGTTCTTGCGACAAATGCAGAAACCTGATGTTGACGAGATTACAGGTCTTTCTCCCGCTATCTCCATAGACCAGAAAAGTCGTTCCAACAACCCACGCTCAACCGTCGCCACTATCACAGAGATTTATGATTACTTGCGTATTCTTTACGCCCGTATTGGCAGACCGCATTGTCTAGTTTGTGGCAATGAGATAAAAAAGCTTTCCAACGAAGAGATAAAAACATTTGTGTTAGAAAAAATTACCGAAAAGACCGGCACTTCCAAACAGGTAGAAATTTTTTCCCCTATAGTGCGTGGTAGAAAGGGGGAGTACTACCAACTTCTCTACGATCTTCTAGGCAGGGGCTATAGCGAAGTGCTTGTGGACGGTGTTAGAAAGTCGCTTCGCGAAAGAGTTGTTTTAACCAAGACCCAGAAACATGAAATATCTGTCTTGGTAGACTCTATCGGTATCAATGAGTTTAAACTTGATGAAAAGAATGCTCTAGAGCGCCTGTCAGAAGCGATAGAAAAGGCGATTCTTGAGTCAGACGGACTCTTGGTGGCAAAGTTTAAGGATGAAGAATTCCTAATGTCTGCAAAATGGGCTTGTCCCAAGGACGGATTCTCGTTTCCAGAAATAGAGCCAAGACTTTTTTCCTTCAACTCTCCATATGGAGCATGCCCCACTTGTAACGGTTTGGGTACCAAGTACCTTTTCGGTAGTGAACCGTGTGAGGATTGTCTCGGTAACCGTCTTCGTAAAGAAGCTCTCCATGTCTTGGTGGGGAACAAAAATATTGTTGAACTCACCGCGCTCTCTATAAAGGATGCTGATGAATTTTTCAAAAAACTGAAACTAACCTTGCGCGAAAAAAATGTCTCAAAAGTAGTGACAAAAGAAATTGAAACCAGACTCTCGTTTATGCTAGACATCGGTATTGAGTACTTAACTCTTGACCGTCGGGCCCATACTCTCTCGGGCGGGGAAGCGCAGAGAATCAGACTTGCAAGTCAGCTTGGCTCGGGACTCGTAGGCGCTCTCTATGTGCTAGACGAGCCGACCATTGGCCTACACTCCAGAGACAATAATCGTCTTATAAAAACTCTTTTAAATCTTCGCGACCTTGGCAACACCATTATTGTCGTAGAACACGATGAAGAAACTATTTTTGCTTCTGACTATTTGGTTGATATTGGTCCGGGGGCAGGGGTGCATGGAGGTAAGGTGGTAGCTAGCGGGTATCTTGAGGATCTTCTTTTTGGTTCACCCCGCCACGGCGGGGCAGGGAAAAATGACAGCAAGTCCCTTACACTTTCATATCTTCGTGGTGAGAAAAAGATTGAAATACCGGAAGAACGCAGAGACAAGGAGAAGGGCAAAATCTCTATTCGCGCGGGCAAAATTTTCAACATAAAGCATCTCAATGTAGACATTCCTCTTGGAAGGCTTATCGCAGTTACAGGTGTCTCGGGTTCTGGTAAATCTTCTTTTATCTATGAGATATTACACAAAAATCTTCAGGCAAGACTTGATAGGCGCTACAGGAATGCCCAAACTTATAACTGCCAATCTTTCAGCGGTTCTGAATACTTGGGACGCGCTGTATTGATAGACCAGTCTCCCATTGGTCGCACCCCACGCTCAAACCCAGCAACTTATACTGGCGCCTTCACCTTCATTCGCGAACTCTTTGCCGAAACTTCCGAGGCCAGGGCTCGTGGTTGGAAGGCCAATAGATTTTCTTTCAATGTTAAGGGTGGTAGGTGCGAGACTTGTCAGGGTAACGGTACTATAGAAGTGGAAATGCATTTCCTGCCCACTGTCTATGTTCCTTGTGATGTCTGTGGCAGTAAAAGATTTATGAAAGAGACTCTGGAGGTAAAATATAAAAAGAAAAGTATTTTTGATGTGCTTGAGATGACTGTTGAGGAGGCACTCAAATTTTTTGAAGACATTCCGGCGATATATGACAGACTGAAGAGCATGAACGATGTTGGTTTGGGTTATCTTGCTTTGGGGCAGTCAGCCACCACGCTTTCTGGTGGAGAAGCACAGAGGGTTAAAATTGCTTCAGAACTCTATCGTCCGCACTTGGAGAAAACTATCTACCTCTTGGATGAGCCAACCATCGGGCTTCACTACGAAGATGTTAAAAAGTTGATTGAGATTCTCCAGAAATTGGTAGACAAGGGTAACACGGTAGTGGTTATTGAACACAATCTAGATTTTGTAAAAAGTACCGACTATATCCTAGACATTGGTCCTGATGCAGGAGAGCGTGGTGGCGAGCTTGTCGCCAAAGGCACTCCAGAAGAGGTTGCCAACAGCGATACTCACACAGGCAAGTATCTCCGCAAAGTTCTGCGTAAGAAATAAAATGAAAAAATCAGATTTAGGCAAATTTAATCTTCCAGAAAATCCTGGTGTTTATTTTTTCCGAGGTAAAAAAGGGAAAATTCTCTATATCGGCAAGGCAACCAGTCTCAAGGATAGGGTCAAAAGTTATTTTGCTCGCGACATCTTGATGACGAGAAGTCCTTTGATAGCCAAAATGCTTGAAGAGGCAGAGAAAATCACTTTTACCAAGACAGATTCAGTTATTGAGGCGCTACTTCTTGAGGCAGGTGAGATAAAGAAGCATCAACCACCATATAATTCTAAAGAAAAAGATGACAAGAGTTACAACTATGTTGTTATTACCAAAGAAGCGTTTCCTCGGGTACTTCTCGAGCGAGGACGAAACCTAGAAGCAGATGACCGAAAATTTAAGGCCATCTTTGGTCCATTTCCCCATGGCAGTGAATTGAAAGAAGCGTTAAAGATTGTCCGCAAACTTTTTCCATATAGAGATAAATGTAAAATCGGACAACCAAGGCCATGTTTCAATGCACAAATCGGTCTCTGTCCCGGAGTCTGTAGCGGAAATATTTCAAAAACAGATTATGGAAAGATTATCCGCCACCTCATCTTGTTTTTTGACGGCAAGAAAAAGGCGCTTGTAAGCGCTCTTCGTCGTGAGATGAAAATACTTGCCAAGAGTCAGAAGTTTGAATCTGCGGAGATGGTTAAAAGGCAAATCTTTGCTTTAGAACACATTCAAGACATCGCACTTATAAAGAAAGGAATTTCTAGAGACCAAAATTCTTTCAGAATTGAAGCCTATGATGTCGCCCACACCTCAGGCACTGATGTAGTTTCTGTAATGACCGTAGTGGAAGACGGTGAGCTTGCCAAAAATGAGTATAGGAAATTTAAAATCCACACGGATAAAAATGACGATGTGGCAAATCTTAAGGAGACACTTACGAGAAGGTTTAAACACTTGGAGTGGCGAAGGCCAAACCTCATAGTTGTTGATGGTGGAGCGGGGCAGATAAATGCTGCCAAGAGAATTATAAAATCTCTAGGGCACGATATCGCTGTTGCTTCAGTAGTTAAAGACGAGAGACACAGGGCTCGAGAGATTCTTGGGGAAAAAGAATACCATAGAGAAATACTTCTAGCCAACTCGGAGGCGCATCGCTTCGCCATCGGCTACCACAGGCGTCTACGTGGAAAAAGCTTCAAAATATAATATAATTCAGGCATGATTCTTTCCTCAAGAAAGAGAGTAGCAGTGCTTCGCGGAGGCCCGTCTGACGAGTATAACGTTTCTTTAAAAAGCGGTGGTAATGTCCTCTCGCTCTTAAGAGAATTGTCTGATATTTATGACCCGATAGATATCTTCATTTCCAAGGACGGAGAGTGGCATCGCGAAGGATTGGTGTATGAACCACATCAGGCGCTCGGGCACGTGGACGTGGTTTGGAACGCACTCCACGGTTCGTATGGTGAAGATGGTCAGGTACAAAGAGTCTTAGAGGGTCTAAAGATTCCTTTTACGGGTTCGGGAGCATTGAGTTCTGCTTTTGCTATGAACAAGGTTTTGGCCAAAGATTTTTATAAGAAGCATGGCTTGCTCTCGCCTCGCCACGAGCTGGTAGAAAAAGGGGATAACCACGACCAGCTAATTCATATTTTCCGGAACTATCTTCTGCCAGTCATTATTAAGCCTACGAGTGGCGGTTCTTCAATAGGCATAATGATGGCAGAAACTTTCAAAGAACTTGAAAATGCTATTAGAAGTTCACTCAATACTTACAAACAGGTTTTAGTAGAAGAGTTTATCAAGGGCAAGGAGGCGACCTGTGCTGTAGTAGAAAACTTTGCTGAAGAAAAGCTTTATGCCTTGCCTCCAGTGGAGATAAAGGTTAAGGGTAAAAGTTTCTTTGACTTTGAATCAAAGTATTCTGGCAAAACGAAAGAAATCTGTCCTGGCAAATTTACATCAGCAGAGAAAGCGATGATTGAGGACATGTCCAAGAAAGCTCATGAGATCTTGGGACTAAGGCACTACTCACGTTCGGACTTTATCATTACTCCAAAAGGCAATGTTTATATCCTTGAGACAAACTCACTACCAGGATTGACAGAGGAATCTCTTTTACCAAAATCTTTAAAGGCGATCAACTGGCACCCACGTGACTTTGTAGACCACGTACTTAAACTGACAATCTAGCCGATGAGAGAAATAAAATGCATTGTCAGTGGCATTGTGCAGATTGTGATGTATCGCAGTTTCGCGCGCAGTAAAGCACATGCACTCGGGCTTGTGGGTACAGCTCGCAATCTTCCCGATGGTACGGTAGAGATCATCGCTCAAGGGGAGAAAGAGAAGTTGGAGAAGTTTATAGTGCATCTCCAAGAAGGTTCAATTTTCTCAAGGGTTGATAATGTTGAAGTTCTCTGGCGAGAGCCAAGTGCAGATTTTGAGGATTTCCGTATACTACTTTAATTCAATATGAATACAGAAAAGAAACCACAATGCATTGGCATAATCTTAGACGGTAATCGTCGTTGGGCGAAAAAGAACGGACTGCCCTCGCTTGAAGGACACCGACGCGGGGTGGAGAAGTTGAAAGAGACTGCGCGCCAGGTTCGCGACCGAGGGATAAAGCATTTAGCAGTTTTTGCTTTTTCAACCGAGAATTGGAATCGGAGTAAAGAGGAGGTGGGCTACCTCTTGAAACTTTTCCGTTCCGCAATGGATGAATTTTTCGAAGAACTCTCAAAAGAAAATATCAGAGTGAAGTTTGCGGGAGAGCGTGAACGCCTTGACCCCGATACGCAAGCTGCCATGACTCGCATGGAAGAGGCAAGTCAAGAAAATACTGGACTAACCTTGTGGGTATGTTTCTCCTACGGCGGGCGTGCCGAGATTGTCGCAGCGGCAAATAATGCCAAAAAAGAAGGCGAGATTACAGAAGAGTCACTCAATAAAAATCTATGGACCAGAGATATGCCTGACCCAGATATTATTATTCGCACAGGTGGGGAGAAACGTCTCTCTGGCTTCCTCACTTGGCAGAGTATCTACTCAGAACTTTTCTTAATTAACGAATACTGGCCCGACTTTAGCGAAAAAATCTTGGACTCTGTCCTATCAGAATTCAGCGAACGCACGAGAAGAATGGGGAAATAAAAACTGGCCGCCCCTGTTGGGAAGCGGCCAGTAAACGAACACATCAAATCATCTTGAAGGACTGGTCCTTGGCACCGGTCTTTTCGGCAAGCAACCTCGCCCTTTCCCGAAGTTGGTTTACTTCGGTTTTATTCTTGCTGATACGGTCAAGGAATCGAGCCGAGTGCCAGAAGATACGTGCTGCTTGCCGAGGCTCTTCCTTCTCGGCTTCCTTGGCGGCATTAATTGCTGCCTGCACCTCCCTTATCACTAAGTTCCGGCGTCTACACCTGCCACTAAACCTGCTACCTTCGTGCCAGTAAATATCTGCTCGCCCGACGTGGAGGTGTCCCCGCGTGTGGGCTTCCACCAAGCGCTTGTTGAGCGCCTCGGTAATACACCTCTTCGCCTCGGCATACTTGAAGTGACTGCGCAGGACGCTCTGGCGAATGTTGCACATGCCTGCTGTCATCTTTCCGTAGCCGCCCATGAGCTTAACAGCGCGATTTGAGCAGGGAAGCGCGCGTGAGTAGCAAACCACGGCAAGTGGAAGCCATGTGAAGCACCACGCTACGGTTCTCGCCGGGGCACGCCATCCCGATTGAAACGCTGCCTTGAGTTGCGCAAGCGCCGTGCGGTAAATTGAGTAGTAGGTACTCGAGAGCGCGGAGTAACCCTTCGCCCGCACCCACCTGTCCGTTGAACTGAGGTTCAACTCGTTGTCCTTCCGTGATTTGGAAAAGAGCTCAAGCTTGGCGCGAAACGATGTCTCGCTCCAGCTCAGGTCGCTGATTGATGTCATCGCAATCTCCCTTTTTGGGGTGTTTCTAAGCCTATCCCTATAATAACATATATTTTGCCTTTATGCAAGTAAAAGAGCTTTGGGCATACACCCAAAGCTCTCTGGCTTCGAAACAAGGTCAGTGTTCGAGTGGGGCGCAGTCATACGAGTCCCAAGAACCATCGTATGTTCCGCGTACCGAGATGGCTCGGCCGTCTTTCGTTCTGCACTCGGCTTCGAACTCAACATCCTGTCCGTTCTGGGACATTTTGAGCTCGAGAAGCTCACCAAGCTCGCCCCTGTTTGCTGCGGCAAGGGCGCCGGCGACAAACTTCTTCTCATCTTCAGTGAAAGGTTTAATAGGTGTCAACATGAGCCCTCCTTCATTTCTGGGTGCACTGTAACTGTTTGCAGAAAAAAGTCAATTTTTACAGGCTTCAGCGAAAAAATACTTGACTCTGTTATCTACGGATTCAGCGAACGCACTAGAAGAATGGGGAAGTAATTTGTGGACTACAGTGTAAAATCTTTTTACTAGATAGGGGTATTGACTGAGTCCTTTTTTTGTTGTTGATTGTGTGTAGTGTTGTTGCAACGCGCAGGCATGAGTGATATTCTATAGAAATGGAAAAAAATAAAGAATTAGGACAGCTCCTAAAGGAGCTGCGCGAGAAAGCTTTTTACGGAATGGGGCTAAGACGGGTGGCCGATAAAGTTGGTATTGATTATGCTCACATTTTCCGAATTGAAGTTGGTCAATATATACCTTCAGACGAAAACCTTATTAAACTACTCGATGCTTATAAGGCAAATCATCAGGAGAAAATGACTGCTTTTAAGTTAGCGCGCCTTACTCCTGGTTTCCATAAAGTTATTGAGCAGGCACGAAAGTACTTGGGAAGTGATAAAGCTCTTGCTGGAGCTTTTTTCCGTAAAGAAAAAGGAAATAAGAGAAGCGAAAAAGATGAAAAATAAATATGAGGCAATCCGAACCAAATGAATACTTTCCTTTTTTGACCAACGAGATGGTCGAGGAACAGGCACGAACAGACTTTCTGAAGTATCAGAGAGCAACAGGTCGAGAACTAACCTTTCCTATTTATCCAGATGAAATCCTTCAAGGGTTGTGGGGTGTTACTGTGGAGTATTTAGATGAGGTTTTTTCATCTGACAATGAGGAGGTACTAGCCTGTTTTATTCCTGAGAAGCAAGTTGTTTATCTAAACAACTCAATGCGGGGATTAGAGGGTCGTGTTTCTTTCAGTCTTGCTCATGAAGCTGGACACGTGTCTCTTCACAGTTTTCTCGCAAAAGTTGGATATAAGGAGGCGTTGTGTCGTGGGAAACTATCCGTGGGTGACAAGGAGAAAATGATAGAGAGACAAGCTGATAGGTATGCTTCGGCGCTTCTTATGCCGAAGAATGTTTTGCTCGTTAAGTTAGGACAACTTGAGCATACTCCAACTGGGGTTTTTGACTTAACCATTTACGGTAAAAAGCTCAGTGATTTTTTTGGAGTTTCTCATCAAGCACTTGAAAGAAGGCTGGCTGATCTTGGTATCAGTTCCATTGGTGGTTACTATGGTGTTAAAACCAAGAAAGTGTCAGAAAAGTTCTTTGAAGATATGGAAGCAGAGAGGACAACTTGGTCAGCCCACAAAAAAGGTCGAGTATAACAAAGAGCGCCCCAGTTGTAGCTGGGACGCTCTTCGAATACTTGTACCTGTGGTAGTCGCTTTCGAGTAGAAATAACTATTCCAAGCACAAAATTACTAACAAATTAATACTACCACAAGGGGTGTATTCGGCAAGCAAAAGCACATATGTCGTTATACATTCTCAGGGCTAAGCCAAATCCTTCCGGTAAGGACAAATATGGTCAGTATGCCCCCAATTCTCAGCAAAATGCAGAGTGGATTGATATTCAAAACACTAGCGGTAAGGCTCTGAATATGACCGGTGTAAAAGTCTACGATCACAAGTTTGATGTTTACGGAAGAGATGAAGGTCGTAGGGAGGTTTACAAGTTTGGTAGTTGGGATATGCCTGTTAATACGGTAGTCCGTATTCATTCGGGTGATCGTGTAGAGATTAGCTCACTACCTTCCATTGATAGAGATGGTGCTAACTACCACTTTTTCACATGGCAACCTTACGTTTGGAATAACGTATGGGGTGACACTGCAGAAGTGCGTAATTCTACCGACCTATTAATCGACAAGGCATCTTACGGACGTAATCCAACTGAGGGCGCAATACTTAAGCGCTACGGAGACCATCTGATCTAAAGAAGCTTGTTTATAGTTCAAAAGACCTCACTTCTGTTGGGGTTTTTTGATTTGTCGTAATCCAACTAAAACTTCAATTTTGGTGGACCCTACCGGATTCGAACCGGTGACCTCCTCATTGCAAATGAGGCGCTCTACCAACTAAGCTAAGGGCCCTTCGATGGACTCAGGACAAGCCCAATAAGGCAAAAGTATAGTGGACAAAGACCGAAAAATCAATTAAAAATAATCAATAAAAGGGCCTATAGTATAGTAGTAACACGCGTCCATGGCATGGACGAGTCGCGAGTGCGATTCTCGCTAGGTCCACCATGTTTCAAGAAATTTTTTACATCTTCATAATAGCAATGTCTCCTGTGGTGGAGATTAGCGGAGCGATACCTCTTGCTATTCTCACCTTTGACTTCAGTCCGCTTCAGGCGTACTCGGTGGCGCTTCTTGGAAACCTCATCCCGCCACTCTTTCTCATACCGTTTCTCGGCAGGGTAGACGCCTTTCTTTCTGCTCGCTCTGAACTCTGGCAAAGGGTCTTTGGTAAGTTTCTCGCAAGGACTAAGGATAACCACATAAAGAAATTTGAAGTTATGAAGGAGCTTGTCCTATTTGTCCTTCTAGTTATTCCAACTCCTCTCACTGGCGTCTGGACTGCCTCACTTCTCTCGCACATCTTTGGTATCTCTCTTAGAAAAGCGTATCCTCTCATCGTCTTCGGCCAGCTTATAGCGGGAATAGTTGTTATTGGAGCAACTCTTGGAATCAGTGCGATTTTTTAGTATATGTTACGACACGGTTTTATTTGGTTTACTAGTTGTTGACAATTTAATCTCGGGAGTAAACTGCCTTGATGTTCTACCCTTGTTTCTAAACGAGGTGTGGGACATAACGATTAAGCGGGCTTACCGTCGGTCGCTCCGGCACCCCTAGACAGAGGTGTGGTCGCGACGACTCAAGTGCTTATTCTTGATTGGTCGCTAGCGCACCTATGTGGTGCTGCAGTCGACCGAGGGCCTAGCCGCACTGTGTTGTAAGACACAGAGTGCTATTAAAAGAAATTAGAAATAATTAATAATAAAATATGCAAAAAGTTCTTAGTATTCAGAGGATCCTCCTCGCTCTTGGAATCTTGGTATTCCTCGGAGCCGCTATCGTCGGTGCCACAGGCGCCTTCTTCAGCGACACGGAGACCTCAACAGGTAACACGTTTGCCGCAGGTGAACTCGATCTCACGATTGACAACTCAAGCTACGGCTTCGATTACAATGACCCAAACAACCGCGAACCAATAGGCAATTGGGGTTTAAACGCGTCTAACTCATGGACTCTTCGAAATCTCAATGAATGTGGTCCGCTGGATCAGAATGGTGCCACGACTACTGGCCCATGTCTCTTCTTCAACTTCGACGACTTGAAGCCGGGAGATTACGGTGAGGATACCATCTCGCTCCATGTGCAGAACGACGCCTACGCATGTATGGCGCTTAAACTCACAGCAACACCTGAAAATGATGTAAATGAGGCAGAAGCTGAGGGTCTTCCTGTAGATACAACGCTCGGAAGTGATGAGGGTGAACTTCAGAATTATCTCAACTTCGCCTTCTGGCGTGACGACGGAGACAATGTCTTCGAATGTACCAGTGTCGGAGAGGACCAAACAACATGTCTCGCCACGGAACAAATTCTCTTCCAAGATTCAGCAACGAATCTTAGCCAAGTTCCAAACACAATTGCGGACCCCGGGAACGGACAGGTGTTGAAAGCCGACGATACGTACTATGTCGGCAAGTCATGGTGCTTCGGCAAAATGAGTCAAAATCCAGTTCAGAACAACGGCAATGCCGCTCCTACTGAAACTACCACAGGATTCACCTGCGACGGTGTAGGCAATCACAATGATGCCCAGACAGATGGTATTGTTGTGAACGTTGAATTCTCTGCGGTACAGGCAAGGAACAATGCAGGCTTCCTTTGCTCACCGCTACTACAATAAGTTTATCTCTAGCCCTTCGACAAGCTCAGGGTAAACCAACCCTGACTCGCGAATAGCCGAATCCGCCCCGATACAGCATCGGAGCGGAGGGGCTGTTCATGAGAACAGCGAGCACAATCGGATTAACAGCGAATCAGACATTATTAAAATTAAAAATATTTATGTTAAGCATATTCTCTAACGTGCGCGTACTCTTCGGCTCGCTCATCATAGTGGGCGCCGTGGCGGCTCTCGCGACGGGACTCACTGGCGCATTTTTCTCCGACACAGAAACGTCAACCAACAACCGCTTCACCGCAGGCGCCATAGACCTGAAGGTTGATAACGAATCTTGGTACAACGGAAATGAGTGTGTGCAGAGCGAAGAAGGTTGGGTCTGGCAGGGTCCTAACCCTTACCCAGTTTCCGGTACGCCATGCACGACCTCATTCCTACCTTCTGACCTTGACGCTGGCTACCTCTTTTTTGATTTCCTAGACCTTAAACCAGATGACGAAGGTGAAGACACCATCTCTCTTCATGTTCAAAACGATGCATGGGCATGTATGGACCTGACACTCACATCAAATGACGACAACTCAACATCAGAGCCAGAGAGTTTGGTAGACCAAGCAGAAGATCCGCTTAACTTCTGGGACGGCGAGCTTGCGCAAAATCTTCAGTTCCTATGGTGGGCTGACGATGGCGACAATGTTCACGAGGTGGGAGAGAAGGTGCTCTCTGACGGTGTTGAAACTCTCTACAACCTTGCCACCTCTACTGGCGCCTTCTCGATAGTGCTCGCTGATTCTACGCAGAACGCTTGGGGCCTCCCCGCGGGCACCCCACTTCCTGCAAACGAAACTGTTTATATTGCCAAAGCATGGTGTCTAGGCACTCTTACCGATGATCCTGTACCAGACAATGGCGGCGTAAACCCCGGAGTTGACCCTGGCGTAAACTGTGATGGCACACTTCTTAATAACCTCACACAAACAGATGGAGTGGAGCTGACACTTGCCTTCAGCGCAGTACAGGCTAGAAACAACGAATCTTTCCGCTGTAACCCGCCAGATACCAGAACCGCAACACTTACCGTCAATAAAGCAACCCTAACCTCAACCGCAGGTATTGAAGTTGGCGACTTTACTCTCCACATTGTTGGTCCGAATGGAGATCAAGTTGTCTCGGATGAAATTCCAACCGCCGGTCTGCCCGCTGGGTCGTACACGACATATGAAGTTGTCACGGGTGATGTTTTAGGAAAGACGTTTATTACAACGTTCAGTGGTGTTTGTTCAAATGTTGGAAACAGCATGACATCATTACCATTCGCAGTGAATCCTAATGACAACGTTACCTGCGTTATTCTAAACGATGAGGTAGGCGATTTCATTCCTCCTACCTTCAACTAGTTTGCCTTCGTGCTTGTGAGCAGTTTGTTCTTCTTGGTTTCTGATGACCAGCATAAAATATGAAAACCCTATCCACGAACCTAGCGATGAGATTAGCGATTATCTTCGCGGTCTCTATGGTGGCTGGCACGGCGTTTTATGCGCGCGGATTGGAGCCGGGCACTACCTTCGCGCCTGGCAACTTTGACTTCAAGATTGATAGCGAAGCAAGTTACAACGGTAACTTTGTGCCCTCCGGCACCTGGAGTCTCAAGAATTTGGTACCCGGCGTTGACAGGTTCTTTAACTTCGACGACATCAAACCCGGCGACCAAGGGGAGAACACCATCTCACTCCACGCCAACAAAAACGCGTGGATGTGTCTTGACTTCATAAATCTTCAAGAAAACGAGAACGGTATAAACGAACCAGAAAGTGAGCTTGATATCACAGGAAGTGGTGGGGAACTTGCCGACGGCATGGAATTCTTCTCTTGGAATGACGATGGAGACAACATTTTTGAGCTGGGAGAAAAACCTATCTTTGGAACCTCAACACAATCTGCTTCAATCGTTCTTGCTTCCACGACCTATGCCGTGGCTGATGCTTTGGGTGGCCAGGCATGTAAGGCAGACAAGACTTGCTACATCGGCATTTACTGGTGTGCTGGAAATCTCGAGGTCAACTTAAATACCGCAGAGATTACTTGTGACCATACGACCCTCGGCAACGAGGCGCAGACCGACATCATGACTGTTGATGTGCGCTTCCGTGCCTATCCGTCGGAAGAGAACCCCGGGCTTCGCTGCGATGGAAAGAAGATTTCTGGTTGTAGTCCCGGCTACTGGAAGAAATCTAGCCACTTTGACGAATGGACGGCACCCTACACTCCTAACACTCTTTTCTCTTCTGTCTTTGATAACGCCTTCCCCGGCAAGAACCTGAAGCAGGTCTTGACGATAACCGGTGGCGGTCTTAATGCCTTAGGCCGACAGACAGTCGCAGCACTTCTCAATGCGGCAAATCCTGAGGTTGGTTATGCCTACAGCGTCGCGGAGGTAATATCTATGTTTAACGCTGTCTACCCCGGTGGCGACTACGAGACGCTGAAAAACCTCTTTGAAAAACACAACACTAAGTTTTGTCCTCTGAATTAATTATGAAAACTCTGCGTAAAACATTTTACGGCCTCTTTATCCTTCTCATAGTTGGAGCAGCAGGACTCTTCCTTGCCACTCTGCTTCCCATTCCAGGGAACGTTGAGGTAAAAATTGTGAAATCTGGTTCCATGGAGCCGACGATACCTACAGGCTCTCTCGTCTTCGTCAAACCTAAGGCAGAGTACTCGGTGGGCGATATTATCACCTTCGGTCAAGATACAAAATCAGAAATACCGACGACGCATAGAATAACGGAGGTTCAGGTTGGGGAGGGTGGAACAGTTTTTATGACCAAGGGTGACGCAAACGAAGAAGGTGACCCACAGCCCGTGCCAGCAAGCGAAGTTATCGGTCTAGTTTGGTTCCACGTGCCTTATGCGGGCTACATCATAGATCTTGCGAGACAGCCGTGGGGCTTCACTTTCCTTATCGGTATTCCCGCAGCACTCATCATTATGGACGAGGCCTTGCGCATCATTTCGGAGGTGAGGGAGATGCGTCGTCGAAGACGCGAGGGTACGATCGGACTTGTTAACGAAACAAACAACAATGAAATGCGTTAGACAAAAAATTCTTGTCCGTAGGCATAAATTTGACGACGTAGTCTTCGTACATGAAGTTGTCTCCTATATACCTGAACCCAAACTTGGAAGAGGGCGCCTTTTTACACCGAGACGCATGATCACGACGGCCTTAGCTGCCCTTTTTCTAGTCTTTATCGGAGCAAATTATGGCGAAGTGACAGATACGGGCGCCTTCTTCAGCGACACAGAAACTTCGGCGGGTAACAGGTTTGTCGCCAGTCTTCTTGACTTTGTTGCAAGTGGTGGAGCCTTGGGCAAGGTCACACCTCAAGGTCCGGCTATAGAAATACCTTTCACAGTGACTCCTGAAGCCGGCTCGGTTGTTACAAAGTATCGCATTACTATTGAAAACATTGTTGGCACCCTGTCCCTCTGTGACGCACTTTCCGTGACGGTTAAAGACGGAACGCCATTTGCATATACAGGACCCATCGCAGGTCTTAATGGTACAGCGGAGAGCTCTGTCTCTATGGTGCTTGAAGCTTCTCTACCCTCCGACCCAGGTGTTTCGCCCGAAGACGAGTGTACCTTTGATATAGTTGCGCGTGGTTGGAACCAGCTCGTACCAGAGAACACCGGTTATCTTGATGAAGAGCGCGCACAGGTGGTAATAAACGACCCGCCAGCCGAGACGACCACTGAACCAAGTCCTTCGCCGGACTCAGGACTTCCGGCTCCTGAACTCCTTCAGGAAACTACAGTTGTTATTGAACAACCAAGTGATGAAATCTTGCCGGAAGAAATCCCTGTAGAGAAGGAAGTCCCACAGGAGGAGGCTATAACAGAGGGATCAGTAGAGGAGAACTCTAGTACGGAAGAGACCACGCCTGAACCTCCGCCTAGTAACGAAATTTTGCCAGAGCCAGAGGTAGTGTCTGAACCGGTCTTAGAAATGCCCCCAGAGCCAGTTGTGGAATAACAAAAAGGCTCGTCCACAGGGGGGTTTCTAGAGGGGCTCGAGCGTGCTATAATGGGGAAGTTACATTATTTAACCATTAGAATCATAAAATATGGATGAAAAAGTAGTTGGATATTGCGTAAAGTGCAAAACTAAGCGCGAAATGAAGGATGTAAAGAAGGTGGAGATCAAGCCAGGTCGTCCAGCTGCTAAGGGCACCTGCCCAGTCTGCGGCACCGGTATGTACCGAATCCTTTCTAACAAGAAGAAGTAAGCTACTCTCAAGCTTGATGAGTAAGAGAACCAGCCCTCGCCCTAGAGTCTCTAGAGTGGGGGCTTGTTCGTGGCCAGGTTCTGACCCTCTGATGAGGCTCTACCACGACAGAGAGTGGGGCAAACCCGAGAGGGGCGATGTCAAAATTTTTCGGGCGATACTTCTAGATACATTTCAGGCTGGGCTTTCTTGGCAGATTATCTTACACAAGAGAAAAAACTTTGCTAGAGCTTTTGATAATTTTAATTATGAAAAAATTGCCAAATATGCGCCAGTCAAAAAGGCCAGGCTTCTAAAAGATTCGGGGATTATAAGAAATCGTTTGAAAATAGCGGGAACAATAGAAAATGCTAAGGCTTTTATAAAAGTCAGAAATGAATTTGGAACATTTTCTAAGTACATCTGGAGTTTTATTGAAAATAGGCCCATTACAAATAAACACAAAGATTCTAGTAACATTGCTTCAAGTACAGAACTTTCTGATAAAATTAGTAAAAATCTAAAATCTCGTGGTTTTAAATTCTGTGGTACTACGGTAACCTACGCCTTTATGCAAGGTATTGGTATGGTCAATGACCACGTGCAAACCTGTTTCCGCTACCAAGAGTTGAGGAGGTTTGGTAAAAGCTAAATGTTATAATTAAAAAATGACAGAGAAAATTCTTGCGGGTGCGCTATTTTTGGTTTCCGGTTTTCTTGTTTGGCACAACACAGCTTTTTTAAGATTGCCCAAGCCTTGCGAGGAACCCATTACTTACAACATTGGCTCGTTTGACAATAGATTTAACATAACAGAGAAAGATTTTCTCTCCGCACTGTCTCAAGCAGAAGCGATATGGGAGAAACCTTTTGGCAAAGAACTTTTTGCCTTTGCTCAAGTGGATGCGACTCTTCCGGTAAATCTTATTTACGATTATCGCCAAGAAACAACAAGCACTTTGTCTAACTTAGAGGGTGTCTTGGAGCAAAGTGAAGATACTTATAAGGTACTTGAAAGTAAGTACAGCGTACTGAAGTCAGAATATGAAAAAGCAAAGAGTATTTATGAAGCCCGTGTTAGGACGTTTAACGAAGCCAATAGAGCCTACGAGAAACAGGTGGATGCTTGGAATAACGGACCAAGAACTTCTAAACAACAGTTTAACGAATTGGCAAAGGCAAAAGGGGCCCTAGAAGAAGAAACAAGAACAATAAGAAACATGGAAAATTTGTTAAACGGTCGAGTTAAGGAGATTAACGAGCTTGTCGGCCGTCTCAATTATGCTGCCGAAGCTCTTAACCTCGGAGTAAAGACATATAACACTATTGGTGGTTCTAGAGGAGAGTCATTTACTGGCGGTGTCTATTACAGCTCCGAGGGTACACAAGGTATAGATATTTATGAATTTAGTAGTCATGAAAAATTGGTAAGAATATTGGCGCATGAACTGGGGCACGCCTTGGGACTTGAGCACAATGATGACCCTGAAGCCATCATGTTTCATTTAAACAAGGGCGATGCCGAGGCAGTCTCTCCGGCCGACCTTGCAAGTCTTAAAATTCTTTGTGGGGCAGAATAGATTTTTTTGTTATACTTAACGAATTAGAAATAAATAAAAACATATGGCAAAAGGTAATTACAAAGAAAGAAAAGAAAAGAAGAAACCAAAAAAGAATAAGAAATAAGAACAATGGGAGCGATTAAAGATTTCTTTCTTAGACAAGCGCTTAAGGCGAAAATGAAGGACATGCCAGAAGCACAGCGTGATCAAATGCTTGTGCTTATGGAAAAGAATCCTGAATTCTTTAAAAAGATTGGCGAGGAGGTGAAAAAGAGGGTAAAGAGTGGGCAGAGCGAGATGGCTGCTACTATGGTAGTAATGCGTGAGCATCAGGCAGAATTCCAGAGACTAAACCGACAGTAAATGTTTTCCACGAAGATCAAAAAAATTTTTATTTTGCTCGGCAACCCAGATCCGGATAGCTTCAACTGCACTCTGGCCAACGAGTATCAGAGGGGAGCAGAGCATGCAGGGCACGAAGTGCGCCGTATGAACATCGGCGACCTTAAGTTTGACCCTATTCTCCGTCACGGTTATCGGCTGAAGCAGGACCTTGAGCCAGACCTCGTTTCTTTTCAAGAGAACGTCCGTTGGTGCGAACATTTTGTCATTGTTTACCCATCATGGTGGTCTACTATGCCAGCCCTTCTCAAAGGTCTTATTGACCGCGCCTGGCTCTCTGGATTTGCTTTTAAGTTCTACCCGAACGGGAATATGTGGAAGAGACTTCTGAAGGGCAGGAGCGCTTCTATGATTGTCACTTCCGATACGGAACCTCTCGTTCAGCGCATTGTTTTCGGCGACACGACAAATGAGTTGAGAAAGGGGGTCCTGTGGTTCTCCGGACTCTCTCCCATACGAGTGCATAAATTCGGCTATCTTAAACACTTCGGTCTCTGGAGGAGGGAGATGGTAAAACGCAAAGTCTACGACCTGGGTCGTAAGGCAAAATAAAAACCCGCCGAGTGGCGGGTTTTTATTCTTTGCACTAATGATACTTAGTTTGAAGTTGTTGCGCTGAAGACTGGAGTAACGGTTCTATTACCGCTTCCATCTCTAGATTCTGCTGCGAAGTAGTAGAGAGTTGAAGTTGCAAGACCACTTACTGTAATTAGGTGGTTTTGTTTTAGAGTGGAATTCTCTACAAAGCTTGTTGTGCTTGCGTTCACATCTAGACCCGAGGAAGTTCCATAGTAGACCCTTGAGGTCGCATTTTCGTTAGTGTGCCAACCAATGTTTGCGGTTGATGTAGACATTAGAAGTGTCACAGACGAGATTACTGGTGCGGAACTATCTGTAGAAACTGGTTTGGTGGTAAACGAACTCTCTGTTGAGGTGCTTGTATTACCGTTCCCGTCTTTTGAACGGACTACGAAGTAGTAGGTGGTACTGGCGCTAAGACCCTCTATAACTAGTTTGTGTTCCTTAACTTTCTCACTTCTTGTTGTAGAAGCTGTTGAAGAGCTGTTTACATTCACGTTAGCAGAGTTTGACCAGAAGACAGTACTATCTGACTTCTCATTAGTATTCCAAGTAATTGTCGCTTTTATCGTATTTGGTTTGGCCAAGAGGTTACTAATAACTGGTGCGGTAACATCAGTAGACGGAGTGGTGGAAGAAGTGGTGCCGTTGAATTTCTTAGCTATACCGAAGGGCACGAAACAATTCCAGAAGAACTCTCGCTCTTCTGCGCCCCAGTTATTGACGAACCCAGGAGCGAAGAGGCGTCCAAAGGCTGTGCGACATAGTTCCTTTCTTTCACTATTTTTTCTGCCCTTTTCTTTTTTCTCACTCTTTCTGTCCTCGTCTCTATCCTCATCCCCGTCGTCATCTTCGTCGCGATCGTTATCTCGATCGTCGTGTTTTTCTACTCGTTCTGACCGATTGTTCTGTCTATTCTTTTTCTTACCGTTATCATTATCGGCATAAGAGAATGCTGGCATAAGGCCGAGCATCAAGATAAGCGAGAAAACGGTCATTTTCTTATAAAGCGTGTTTGTCATAACGTATATTGTATTTTTAGGTTAATGTACAAGACACGAGTGCCTTGCTCTTCCGATGACGAATGAAAATATAACTTCTTTCGTAGACATCTTTATCTTTATATCGTATTGTTTTTAGGCGGGGTTAACCCCGAAAGAGAATGGGCTCATATCCGTCATGTCTATCAGTGATGATAAAAAGCGATTTAGCGATATTTACAACAAAGAGTCAGACGCTCTGTTTCGCTTTTGCTTGCTTAGGGTATCAGACAGGGAAAAGGCAATTGATATAACCCAAGAAGCCTTCACTCGTCTCTGGAGTTCTATCTCTTCAGGTAAGCCAGTTGAGAACCCAAGGGCACTGGTCTTTGTAATAGCGCGTAATCTTATCATTGACTGGTATCGGAGGACAAAATCAGTATCTCTTGAAGGACTCAATGGTGGCGATGAGGAAAGAGAGTTTGACCCACCAGACGAGAAAGCTACTCTTGAGATAGAAACAAGTGTTGATGCTAAGCGTGCTTTAGAAATGATTGAATCTCTTGAATCGCAGTACAGAGAAGTAATCTATTTCCGGTTTGTGGAGGATCTCCAGCCTAGAGAGATTGCCGAGATTTTAGAAATCAACGTAAACACCGTTTCGGTACGCCTAACTCGGGGACTTGAAGCGCTTCGCAAACTCATGGGAATCTCAAGAAATAAATATGAATGAAGAAAATTTTAAAAAAGGAATAAAGGAACTCAAAAATATCCGCATGACGAGTGCGGAGAAGAGGGCTGTGCTTGAAAAAGTCTTCTCTTCACCCGTTGAGTCTCCTTATATGGAACGTATCCCAGTGTTTGCCGTTGTAACCTCTCATCATGCCAGAATTATTCTTACTGGCTGTTTGGTGGCGGCACTTTCTTTTAGTGGTGTGGTATATGGCTCTGACAGGTCTCTACCTGGTGACCTTTTGTACCCAGTTAAGACCAACTTCGTCGAGCCAGTACTTGACGCGGTAAACCATTCTCCAGAGAGAAAAATAGTCTGGGAAGAGGAAAAGATTGATAGGCGCATAGTGGAGGCAGAAAAACTGATAGAAAAGGACGAACTTGATGATGAAAAGCTTGAGAAACTTGAGAAAAGTATAGAAAAAAGTTCTTTTGCCTTTACCAAAGCAGCAGATAGCGTCGCTTCTTCTACAGGCACCTCCACCTTGTCTAGAAAAAAGAAGGCAGAGGATTTAAAGCGAGAATTCCGCGGAAGAATAAGTGACCGCAGAGGGGCCTTTGACATAAAAGATGATGAAGAAAAAGTTGAATCTAGTGATGAGGCTTCTTTTGGAGTAAGGGTTAGAGTAGAAGACGCCGAGAAGATACTTAACGAATTAGACGATGACCGAAATTCTAAAAAAGAAAGGATAAACAGGCTTAAAAACGCTGCCATAAAAGTGATAGATGAGGACGATGATAGTGACGAGGACGAAGATAATTCAGACGATGATTTCGTGGATGGAGTAAAGTTACGGGGTGATGGAAGCGTGGATGACGATAACAGCTCCTCAACTGACGACGACGATGACAACGAGCTGGAGGTAGAAATAGAAGTAGAAACCGAGGACATTAGTATATAAAAGAAAAGAGCAGCCATCCTTGGTTGCTCTTTGAATCTCTTGTGTTCGTAGCACTATCCGGAACCTACCCTTCTCCTCCGCCACAACACTGAAATTACGACGATTCCAATGGCTAACACGAGTAGGGCCATGACAATCCGCTCGGTAAAGCTAAAACCACCCTCAACGTATGTTCCAGGTATTGACAGGAAGCTCTCCGGCACCGCTATCGGCGAGTGTTCTCCATCTTTTGATTCGCCGACGATACAGAGGTCGGAAAACTCGAGGTCATCTGTTTTCTTGATATAGCTCTCGACCATCTCGCGGTCGGCGACGGAGAGCGATTCCGCGTGGAAGCAAAGAGCTCCGGGAACCACCACTCTCGGCTCGTCTGTAGTGTCGGCGGCATGCTCTTCGTCATCTTTGGTGGGGATAGAAGAGATGGAAACCGGCGGGTTAGGTATGTACTCCGCATTCACGGAAGCTGCCGAGAAAAGAAGCAGAGTGATAAGCAAAATCTTCGTAAGCATGTAAAGGACTCCCTCTAAGTTAGTTTTGTCTCGAGAATTAACCCGAAACGCCTGGCGCCATTAAATCAGATTTTTAACATTTGTCAATAATATAAACATTAAACGTTTTTCTCGTGTTATTATTATTTGGATGCCTCCTGCTAAATCCTTTTTTAAGAACCTCCTGTACTCTTTTATCGTTTTAATTCTTCTTCTCGGAATTCTTTTTTTATCTAGAAGTTTTATAGAAAAAGTAGTTTCCAACCCGCTAGATTACTTCAAGAGCCCATTATCAGCGACAGACATATATTTCTCGGCAGTATTTATAGCTCTTATCGTTATCGCTGTTTTATTTTCCTACATTGTTTACTTGTTACTCGGCTACAAGACACGCTTTGATCTTGAAATATGGAGTGCCACCAAGGATACCGCCCTGTCTAAAGAACAATTTAAAAAACTTTATGAGAGCGCCCCAGTGCCATATATCCTTTTGGACAAAGAAGCAACAATTCATAACCCAAACAAGGCTGCCCTTCGGTTCTTTGGCGTTCTTCCAGAGGAGATTGAGGGTAAAAATATCTTTTCCTACATCGCAGGCGAGGACAGGGGACCAGCAGAAAAAATGTTTCAGTATTACAAGTCCAGCATGCCTATCAATAGAAAAGAAATGGATATGGTGACGAAAAGTGGAGAGGTGCGTTCGGTACAACTCTCTATCTTTGAGATGAAGAATCCTGGTAGTTTCTCCACCACAGGTCTCGCCATGATTTTTGATATCACCGAACAGAAGATGCTTGATAAGGCCAAGACCGAATTCGTCTCACTCGCATCTCACCAGTTGAGAACTCCCTTGGCCACCACAAAGTGGCTTACAGAAATGCTTGTCTCGGGAGATATCGGTGAACTTTCTCCCAAACAAAGTGAGTATCTGGACAAATTGCATACTGCCAACGAAGACATGGTGGATCTAGTTGACGTGCTTCTAAATGTTTCAAGAATTGAGATGGGCTCACTCTCCGTTGATTTGAAGCCGACCAACGTAGAAGAACTAACAGAGAGTATTTTAAACGAATTGGCCTTTCTCGTAGATAAAAAGAAGATACAAGTGAAGAAAGAGTATAACGGACTTTTGAAAGATATAAAAAGTGACCCAAAGCTTTTGCGAATCGTGATACAAAACTTGGTTTCCAACGCTCTCAAGTACACCCCAATTGGCGGGACAGTTACAATCTCCTTTGAAGAAAGAGGGAACGAGAAAAGGATCAAGGTTTCTGATACTGGGTTTGGTATACCCAAGAGTCAGCAGTCCAAGATTTTCACAAAATTGTTCAGAGCAGACAATGTTCGCCAGCTGACTGACAGCCAAGGCACTGGTTTGGGTCTCTATCTGGTAAAATCGGTGGTAGCCTCTATTGGAGGGAGTATCAACTTTGTATCGGAGGAAAACAAAGGTAGCACGTTTACTATAACGCTATAAATAAAGTATAATTAATCTACCAATATGGATAATGAAAAAAAGAAAATTTTAATAGTTGACGACAATGAGAATCTGGTAACGGTCTTGGTAGACAAATTTAGTAAGTCCGGCTTTGAGACACTTGGAGCTGTTAATGGCGAAGACGGTCTTAAAAAGGCATTAGAATTTCATCCAGATATAATTTTGCTTGACCTTGTTATGCCAGTGATGGACGGACTTGGGATGTTGAAACAGTTGAGAGAAGATGTGTGGGGCAAGACTGCTAAGGTCATGATTCTCACTCTTCTTGATGATGCGGGTTATGTGGCAAATGCCATGGATGCAAACGTGCTTGGTTATATTGTAAAGACCGATTTGAGTCTAGACGGCATAGTCAAACAAATAAAAACTGTACTGAAGATCATCTAAGGATGTCACTTAAGTAGCAGAGGAAGTATATTTTTGTGTGTAGTATAATTGTAATGTTGCACAATCTCGTGATGTAAATCACAGAACCGATAGTCATTACTATTAACTTAACAAAATGATAAATAAGAAACTCATGTTTCTTTGTAGTGTTTTGGTGTGCGCTGTTTTCGCATTTAGTATTGTCGTGTCAAATGTTAGGTCGGCCGCTAGCGTAACCTCATCCGAAATCCTAAATCCAGTTGGGTTGCTTTGGATAGACATTCTTACAGGTGACGCAACCATGTATCTGGTAGATGCAGATGGCATGACTGAGGATGAGAATTACACTCTCCCCGATGTTGATCAGCACGACGGAGATATTTTGCTATTTAAGCTAACCGGAGGAGTGTCGGAGTACATCTTCAATATACTCCCAGCAAGTGGGGATAAAATTGATGACAACACAAGCATCAATATATCCAGTCCAAGTGATTTTTACATGTTATTGGGTGACTCAGATAATGCCACATGGTGGATTATTGGTCGCAACTAATAAACAATTCTCTTCTGGTATCGGGCTAGGTATGTGCAACACCAGATCCTTTTAGGGGCTCGGGTATTACCTAGCCCGGTATCGGCAGATAATTCTGAGTTTTTCTTGTTAAAAATAAGATAAGCAACTTGTATTCTTATCCTTTTAAATCTCTTTTGTAAAGTGGCCACCACTCTCATAAATTCTCACGAGGCAAAAAACATATGGACTTTGAAAATGATGCAAGGTAAGTTATTCTGATTCCATGTCCAAACTTCAGATAGGTATTGTTGGTCTGCCAAATGTTGGGAAGTCTACGCTCTTTAATGCACTTACAAAAAAATCTGTACCAGCAGAGAACTATCCCTTCTGCACCATAGACCCTTCCGTTGGTATTGTGCCTGTACCTGACGAAAGGCTAGAAAAACTTTCTAAGTTATCAAAATCTAAAAAAACTATTCCAGCGGTGGTAGAATTTGTTGATATTGCTGGACTTGTGAAGGGCGCATCGGAGGGGGAAGGGCTCGGTAACAAATTTCTTTCCCACATTCGCGAGGTGGATGCCATTATTGAAGTGGTTAGAACCTTTGAGGATTCAGACATTATCCATGTGCACGAAAAGGTTGATCCAATCTTTGACATTGAGATTATTAATATGGAACTTGAGGCAGCGGGGATAAAGAAGCCAACTCTTTATGTTTTAAATATTTCAGAGGTTTCTGGGCAGATATCGGCAGAATTCAAGTCAAAAATTCCTGGACCGTATCTAGAAGTTGACCCAATTTTCGGCACAGGGCTTGATAAACTTATCATTGAAGCCTACAAACTTCTTGATCTAATCACTTTTCTGACTACAGGAGAAGACGAGACAAGAGCCTGGACAACTCGTCGAGGCTCTACTGCACCAGAGGCAGGCAAGTCAATACACAGTGATTTTCAAGAAAAATTTATACGCGCAGAAGTAATCCACTACGACAAACTTATGGAAGCAGGTTCCTATGCCTTGGCACGCGAGAAGGGTTGGCTCCGAACGGAGGGGAAGGAGTACATCGTCCAAGATGGTGATGTCATTGAGTTTTTAATCTGATGAAAATTATTAAACGAAAAGCGAATCTTATACCTTATCGTTTTGTAGAAAACCACTTCGAATTCCATTTATCTCATCGCTCAAAAACTGCCAAGCAGTATCCTGACAATTGGAGTTTTTGGGGAGGTGGAATAGAGGGGGATGAAACACCTGAACAGGCATTGATTCGAGAGGTTCAAGAAGAGCTTAATTGGAAACTAAATAAATTTGAATTTCTTGGAACTTATTATGATTCAATGCCAAATGAAAAATTTATTTTCTTTACCAAGGTCAGTGATGACTTTGAGAAGCAAATAGAAATCCGCGAAAGTCAGGGTGGAAGATTTTTTACAAGAGAAAATGTTGAGAAGGACGCAAAAATAATTTCCGAAGATAAAAAACCGCTTTTTGACCTAGCTGATCTTCTTACGAAGATGGTAGTGTCGTAGAGTTTAAGATTTAGGTAAATAAATTATGAAGAAAAAACAAAAAATCACTAAAAAACCAACAAGATCACTTGAAACCATCGCCCACTTCCGTTGCGGGAATTGCGGTAAATGGTGGTCTATAGGTGATGCACCAATATTAAGGAAAAAATGGTGGTGTCCATGGTGTGGAAAGATGGTGACGTTATTGAGTTTTTAATCTAGGCAATAAAAAAGGTCGCGATGTCATGGAAACGTATGTTGTCCATGACATCCGACCAGGTGAGTTGCAAGACCAGCACCATCACAGGGTAAACCTGATAGTTTGATATCGGCCGTAGGGTCGGGTATCTAATCCGACCTTTCGCAACTTGTCAAAGTATAACATCTAGAGATGGTAGTGCGATAGAGCTTAGGATATAATATAAATATGAATACTAAAACAACAGCCAAAGATTTCCTTTTACACCTTGCCACCGTTGCCCTGCTTTATGCCGGTACGGTTGCACTTCTCAACATTCTTTTCAGGGTTATAAACACCGCCTTCCCCGAAGTTAATCAGTATGGTTACTACGGCTCGTCTTCTATAAGCTTTCCTGTCGCCACTCTCATTGTAGTCTTTCCACTATTTCTATTTCTCGCCAATCTCTTACGTAAGGGCTATGCCGAAGACCCATCTCGCAAAGAGTACGCAGTTCGTAAGTGGCTTATCTATATAACTCTTTTTGTCGCAGGTGCGGTGCTTGCGGGGGATCTCATTACCCTTATCTATCGCTTTCTTGACGGACAAGAACTCACCACTGCTTTTCTTTTGAAAGTCCTTGCTGTCTTTGTTGTCACCGGCTCAATTTTCGGTTACTACCTAGACGACCTCAAAGACAGACTAAGTGGTTTTAGGAGAACCTTGTGGAGAGTTGTCGCAGTGATTCTCGTCGTTGGTTCAATAGTCGCCGGCTTCTCTGTTCTCGGTACTCCGCAGAGTCAACGTATGCTCCGATATGATTCGCAAAAACTTTCTGACTTACAGAGCATCCAGTCACAAGTACTAAATTATTGGCAACAGAAAGGTGCTGTGCCCGCCTCACTTGAAGAACTCAAGGACCCGCTATCTTATTTTGATATTCCTTTGGACCCTGAAAGCAAAGCGAATTACGAATACAAAAAGACTGGAGCACTCTCCTTTGAGCTCTGTGCCGAATTCAACAAAGAAAGCACCAAAGATTCCATGTCTCGCGTAGCTTATATAGAACTGGTAGGCAAAACTTCAGAAAATTGGCAGCATGGCGCTGGACGGCACTGCTTCTCTCGCACTATTGACCCACAACTCTATCCAGTAAGACCTAAGTAATCTTTTGTTATACTAGCCATATGGCTAGAGAGTACGACCCAAAAGAAATTGAAAGCAAGTGGCAGAAAGAGTGGCAGAAGTCAGGCATCTATGAAGTCGCAAACTCTTCAAAAAAACCCAAGTATTACGCACTAGTAGAATTTCCTTATCCTTCCGGCGACGGTCTTCATGTCGGGCATGCTAGAAGTTACACTGCCATGGACATTGTTTCGCGCAAACGTCGCATGGAAGGATTTGACGCCATGTTTCCAATTGGCTGGGATGCCTTCGGCTTGCCAACAGAAAACTTTGCCTTGAAGACGGGCAAAGATCCAAAACAAGTCACGAAAGAAAATACAGAAACCTTTCGTCGCCAGCTTAAATCGCTTGGACTCTCATTTGACTGGTCAAGAGAGATAAACACCACAGACCCACGATATTACAAATGGACGCAATGGCTCTTTTTAAAATTTCTTGAACATGACCTTGCTTACAAAGCCGAGATGGCCATTAACTGGTGTCCGAAGGACAAAATTGGTTTAGCAAATGAAGAAGTGGTAGATGGTAAGTGTGAAAGGTGTGGTACTCCCGTTGAACAAAAGGAGAAAGAACAGTGGATGCTTGCCATCACGAAGTACGCCGACCGACTTAACGATGACCTAGACACAGTTGATTATCCAGAAAGAGTTAAAACTCAACAGAGAAACTGGATTGGACGAAGTGAGGGCGCACTCATTAAGTTTGACGACATAGAAGTCTTTACTACTCGTCCTGATACTATTCGAGGCGCAACCTTTGTTGCAGTTTCTGGTAAAACAAATCGTTTCTCCAATCGCTCCGTGACGAATCCCGCCACAGGAGAAAAGATTCCTGTCTGGGAAGCAGAATACGTTATGTCGGACGTAGGTAGCGGTGCTGTTATGGGGGTGCCAACTGACGACGAGCGAGATATGGAATTTGCCAAAAAATACAATCTGCCGATTATAGAGAATTATAAAAAAGCTGGGTTTGAAGATTTTGGAAAAAAGATAACAAGATTCAAACTCCGAGACTGGGTCTTCTCCAGACAGCGTTACTGGGGTGAGCCGATACCTGTTATTCATTGTGCCAAATGTGGCATCGTCCCCGTACCAGAGAAAGATTTGCCTGTAGAACTGCCAGAAGTAAAGAAGTATGAACCGGGACCAGACGGCGAGTCACCACTTGCCAATATTGAAGAGTGGGTGAGTGTAAAGTGCCCAAAATGTTCGGGCAAGGCCAAGAGAGAGACAGATGTCATGCCAAATTGGGCTGGTTCTTCTTGGTATTTCTTACGCTACACTGACCCAGACCAGAGCAAAGAGTTTGCCTCAAAGAGCGCATTGAAAAAATGGATGCCCGTAGACTGGTACAACGGAGGGATGGAACACACCGTGCTTCACCTTCTTTACTCTCGTTTTTGGAATAAATTTCTCTACGACTTGAAGCTTGTGCCGACAAGTGAACCATACTTGAGACGCACTTCTCACGGCATCATTCTTGCAGAAGGGGGGGAGAAGATGTCTAAGTCTAGAGGCAATGTCGTGAACCCAGACGAGATAGTGGAACGCTTTGGTGCCGACACCTTACGACTCTACGAAATGTTTATGGGACCATTTGAACAAGCGATTGCTTGGAACGAAGATTCTCTCGTTGGTCCCCGCAGATTTTTAGAGAGGGTTTGGAAGCTGAAAGAAAAAGTCTCTAAAGAATCTTCAGATTCCTCTCTTATGCACGAGACAATAAAGAAAGTTTCTCTAGACATAGAGTCAATAAGTTTTAACACCGCCGTGTCTGCTCTCATGATTTATGCCAACGCTCTAGATAAACTTGCGAAAGTTAGTCAAAAAGAATTTGAAACACTTCTTCTCCTACTTTCTCCATTTGCTCCACACATCACAGAAGAGTTGTGGCACTCTCTTGCTCACAAGGACTCTATACACTCTCAAAGCTGGCCCGTCTTTGATCCAAAAAAAATAGAAAAAGATGAATTTATTTTAGCCATACAAATTGACGGCAAGGTTAGAGGAACCTTAAAGAGTTCTCGCAATCAAAGCGAAGATGAGATTAAGAGTGCCGCTCTAGCACTACCAGAGGTTCAAAAGTGGCTCTCTGGCAAAGAGCCAAAAAAGGTGATTATTGTGCCGAAAAAGATAATTAGCATCGTTACTTGACACGTGTTTGTATAGGTGATACAAATACGAGACAAGTTATGAGCGATAAATTAAGTTTAAGCTTCAAACCAAAGGAAGTCACCAAGCGCCTTTTGTCGGTTCTGACAAAGCGTGGGCAGGATGTTTTGACTAGCCGATATGGTCTTGGTAGTAAAGCAGTCAAACTCACCCTTGATACAATAGGTAAGAAATACAACATTACTCGTGAACGTGTTCGCCAGATTGAGAACCACTCCCTTCTCGCCATCCGAAAGTCAAAGGTTTACAAAGACACGCAACCAATCTTTACCGAACTCAAAGAACTTATTCTTGAATTGGGCGGGCTTGTCGCAGAAAAAGACCTTTTAAAGCACTTAAGCAAAGATTTAAATACTCAAAACCATTTTCATTTCCTCTTGGTTATCGGCGAGGAGTTTAAGCGCGAGAAAGAAGACGAAGAATTCAAACACCGATGGCACGTTGATGCGGAACTCTCTGGCAAGATTAAAGCAGCTCTTCGCAAACTCTATTCAAAGCTCGCCGACGATGAATTAGTCTTTGAGGGCGACTTAGTTAACTCTTTCCTTGAAGAGGTAAAAGATTTGAATGAGAAATACAAAAACGAAGAAGTCATCAAGCGTTGGCTCTCCATCTCACACAAGATTAGTAAGAACCCTTTGGGCGAGTGGGGACGCACCTCTTCTTCAAATGTAAATGCCAAGGGCATGCGAGACTTTGCCTTCCTTGTTATAAGAAAGCACGGTTCACCAATACACTTTAAGGAGGTTGCCAAGGCTATCACCACCTATTTTGACAAAAAAGCCCACGTTGCCACTACTCATAACGAACTCATTAAGGACCCTAGATTTGTCTTGGTTGGTCGTGGACTTTACGCTCTCTCTGAGTGGGGATACATGTCAGGCGTGGTTAAGGACGTTATCAGAAAGATTCTTGAGAAAGAAGGGCCTCTACCTAAGGAGAAAATTATAGAAAAGACCCTAAAGGAACGCTACGTAAAAGAAAACACTATTTTGGTTAACCTTCAGAACCCCAAGTACTTTAAGAAAGACCTCGCCAATCGCTACCACAACGTCTAGCGAGGAGGAGCGGATGAATTTATTCATCCATTCTTTCCGAACGAAGACGTTGTACTTACTAGTACAACATGTAAAATATAGGAATGTTTAAGGAGTTCATCTCTCTTTTCCAAACTGACTTATATCTCAAGGTTTGGCATTACGCTTTAGTAACTTGGTCTATTTGGCTACCAATCTTACTCGTTAGTCTTTTTCTTACCACTTGGTTTTCTTATAAGCGTCGAGAATGGATTAGGTCCAAGGGTGGCATGCTATTGGAAATTAAGTTACCTAGAGACATCGCAAGGTCACCGGCTGCCATGGAAGTGGTGATAGGTGGTCTTTATGAACCTGTCGTTGGCTCACTGACAGATGTCTATCTTGAGGGCCGTGTCAGAGATTGGTTTTCCCTTGAGTTGGTATCACTTGGTGGCGAGGTTAAATTTTATATTTGGGCGTTCCCACAATGGAGGGGTATTATTGAATCAAGAATCTATGCCCAATATCCTGGTGCAGAAATTTTTGAGGTAAAAGATTATTCTCTTGATCTTGTCTTTGATCCAAAGAATAGAGACATGTGGGGTGCGACAACAAAACTCAACAAAGCAGATGCTTACCCGATAAAGACTTACATAGACTACGAACTTGATAAGGGTGGCAAAGAGCAAGAAGAAATAGTTGACCCCATCATGCCACTTCTTGAACAACTTGGCTCTCTTAAACCTGGGGAACAAGCTTGGGTTCAAATCTTGATACAGGCGCATCGTGATGAAGGAATAAAAGACCTTCGCATTTTCCCGAAACCAGATTGGAAGGAAGGGATCAAAGATGAAATAAAAAAAATTATTGAAAAAGAATCTTTTGTTAAACCCAGCAAATCTGATAATCCAGATAAGGTCATGCCAATGATGACATTCCTTACCACCACACAGAATAAAACGATTGAGGCCATCGAGCGCAATTCCGCCAAACCGGCTTTTGATACCATGATTAGAACTTTATACACCGCACCAAAAGATATTTATGACAAGATGAGGATAGGTGGAATAATTGGCAGCATGCGCCAATTTGGCTCTCAAACTCTTAACGGTATTCGTCCAGACTGGATGACAAGCATTGATTATCCTTGGACAGATTTTCGCGAGATGAGAAAGAGAAGAGGTCAGAGAACTCTTCTCAACGCTTACAAAAGGCGCTCTTTCTTCAACGTTCCCTTTAAACATCTCCATGGTAGTCCATACATACTTACTGCCGAAGAGTTAGCCACTGTTTTTCACTTCCCAGGAGCAGCAGTGACTACACCCACCCTTGCTCGTGTACCTTCTAAGAAAGCGGGAGCTCCACCTAATTTGCCGATGTAAGTATGAAGGTTCCAGAATTTTTAAAAGACAAGAGAAATCTTCTTGTCACGGTGGTACTAATCCTGTTCTTTTTATTAATTTTTATTCTGACACCACCGTGGTCGTTTCCTTCTAAATCCATTATCACTATCTCTGAAGGAACAGGCCTCTCTGTCCTTTCCATGGATCTTGAGGAGACTCGGGTAATCCGCTCACCATTTTGGTTTCGCACTTTTGCCATTGTTCTTGGTGGCGAAAGAAACATGAAGGCTGGGCAGTACTATCTTTCTCGTCCATTAAACACTTTCACTATCGCATGGAGAATCTTTCACGGACACTACGATGTTGAAACCATAAAGATAACTATTCCAGAAGGCTTCACAGTAAAAAAGATTTCAAATCTTTTTGACGAGAGATTTACCTTCTTTGACCACCAAGCTTTTGAATTTTCTGCTCCCGAGGGCTACCTTTTCCCAGATACTTACTTTGTACAGGTGACAGCCACCGCCACCTCTACCATAAAAATGTTGAACGATAATTTCACTCGTAAAATTGATTCTATAAAACCAGCGCTAGAATCATCTGACAAAACTCTTGATGAAATAATCACCATGGCTTCCATTTTAGAAGGCGAGGCAAGGGGACTAGAAGACATGGCTATTGTCTCCGGTATTTTGTGGAAGAGACTGGAGCATGGGATAGCTCTTCAAGTAGACACAAGCTTCGTTTATGTTAACGGCAAGACAACCAAAGAACTCACATCAGATGATTTGAAAATAAAGTCACCGTACAACACTTATCTTTATCGTGGTCTACCTCCAACTCCGATATCAAACCCAGGTCTCTCAAGCATAGAAGCGGCACTTAATCCGACTACAACACCGTATCTCTATTTTCTAACAGGGGATGATGGAGAAATGTACTATTCAAAAACTTTTGACGAGCACGTAGAGAAGAAAAGAAAATACATAAAATAATTGACAGATAATAAAATAAGGTGTATAATTGTTAAAAGTTAAGCACATTCGTTTTCACAGAATATTTTAGGGGGAAAAAGCCGTGTTTGAAGTCGTCGACGGTCCAGAAGCCGATGGTCCGGTAATTCCGGTCTATTTGGAAATTGGAGTCGGCGGTAAGTCTGATGCAAAATTACTCTCAGATCTTCCAACCGACACCTACTACGTTCAACAGGCAGTGAGGGAACACTTTGCCCCAAGAAAGTCTACCCTTGGTGTCGGTGTGCAAGAGATGGTCAAGTTTGCTTGTACCAAAGTGGAGGATCTTGGATTCAAAGACCTGCCACCGGAGTATGGTGAGGTCTGGGAACGCATCAGAACTCTCGGCCACAGTCTGTGTCTGCCGAGCGACGCACTTGTCCTTCGCCGAGCACTGATTCAACCTGTTGGCGATCATTTGGTTGTCGCCATGGATGGGGTCGTCTGTCCCGGTGGAATCCACCACGTCTACACCCTTGATCAGTATTACGAATCTGCACCCTGTCTCAAGGTTTGTCTGATTCGTCTAAACGAGAAAATTCACCTCAGGACCAAGGTTTTATACCGTCTTTAGAGGTGGAACCGTGTTTCCCTGGATGAGTGCCGCGTAGCCCTGCTACGCGGCGTTTTCTTTTTTGATACTATACTAGGACTGTGAATAAAGTTTTACCCAAGAAGGTTTTTGTTGGACTCTCTGGTGGAGTGGACTCTGCTGTCTCTGCCGCACTTCTAAAAGAACAAGGGTTTCTTGTCTCAGGAGTTTTTATCAAAGTTTGGCAACCAGATTTTTTACCCTGCAGTTGGCGAGAGGAGAGACGTGATGCGATGAAGGTGGCGCTGGCATTAGACATCCCCTTTCTCTTTTTTGATTTCAGTGATGAATACAAAAAAGAAGTGGTAGACACAATGATTACCGAATATAAAAAAGGTCGTACCCCGAATCCTGATGTCTTATGCAATAAAGAAGTAAAATTTGGTGCCTTTTGGAAAAGAGCAAAAGCATGTGGCGCTGATTACATAGCAACGGGACACTACGCAAGGGTGGAAGACGGGAAACTTAAAGAAGGCAAAGATAAAGAAAAGGACCAGTCATATTTTCTCTGGACACTTACCAGAGATGACCTCTCACACACTCTTTTTCCAGTCGGTAATTTAGAAAAAAGGGAGGTACGAGAACTTGCCCGCAAATTTTCTTTACCTGTTTCAGAGAAGAAGGATAGTCAGGGCATTTGTTTCATTGGAGATATTGAGATGAGTGAATTTCTTTCTCATTTTATCTCACTAAAGTCTGGGAAGGTGTTAAATACTTATCATGAGACTATTGGAACTCATAAAGGTGCTCTTCTATACACCATTGGCGAAAGACATGGTTTTGAAATTACCAAGAAGAAGCCAAATGATGGGGCATTCTATGTTGTTGCTAAGGATTTAAGGATAAACACTATTACGGTCTCAAATTCAGAACCAGAAATAACTTCACTTTCGCCAACAAAGGTTACTGTGGATCTTTTAAACTGGACTACTCGGCCGAAAGAATCTGGTCTAACCTGTCGTATCAGATATAGAGGCGAAAAGCTTGGTGTGGTGATACGAGAATCTGGCAAAAAAGTTTCTCTGGAGTTTAAGGCACCAGTAAGAGGACTCTCACTTGGCCAGTCGGTAGTTTTCTACGACAAAGATATTTGCTTGGGCGGGGGAGTGATGGAAGAATTTTCGTAGGGTATAATTGAGTCCGTGGTAGACACAACTCAAAAAATACAGATCCTCAAGGCAAACGGAGAGAGAGAAGTCTTTGAACCAGACAAACTCCGCGCCTCGCTACTCCACGCAGGCGCATCAGAGAGCGCAACCGAAGAAGTACTCTCACACATCGTAAGAGAACTCCATGACGACATGCCTACGGCGGAGATTTATCATCACGCCTTCTCTGTTTTACAACAAATAAGTAAACCCGTTGCGAGGAGCTACTCTCTACGCCGTGCTGTCATGGATCTTGGACCATCTGGATTTCCGTTTGAAGACTTTATCGCTGAAGTGCTTAAGACCAAAGGATTTCAATGTGTCACTCGTCAAACAGTGCTGGGCGGGTGCGTGCCTCACGAAGTAGATGTCGTCGCCTTTAATGATGAGAAATTGATAATGGTGGAGGCCAAGTTCCACAACGAGCTTGGTACCAAGTCCGACCTTAAGGTAGCCCTTTATGTCAAAGCTCGTTTTGATGACCTCAAGGAAAATGTTTTTGACTACGGGGGTAAGAATAGACAGATTACTGACTGTTGGCTTGTCACCAACACAAAGTTTTCAAGTACTGCTGTGCACTACGGCGTTTGTGCAAAATTAACTATGATAGGATGGAATTATCCGGAGAAAGGCAATCTGCAAAACATGATTGAAGAAGAAGAACTTCATCCCATCACTTGTCTTACTTCGTTGTCCAATGCCGATAAAAAAACGCTTCTGGGTGTCCGAGTCGTTCTTTGTTCTGCTATCAAGAAAAATCCGAAATTACTTAGCGAATTTCTGGGCAAAGATTTTGACACCGCACCAGTTATTAATGAAATAAACGAATTATGATAGAACCACTTTATCTTTTAATAATAGCTCTTGTTCTTGGTTCAACTCTTGGTCTTGAGCGAAACATTGCCGGTAAAACTGCTGGTATGCGTACCTTCGGCTTGGTTTCTATGGGCTCTTGTCTTTTTATTCTCATAGCCAGATTTGTTATCCCTGATGCTAGTACTTTTGACTTTGACCCGATGAGAGTGGCCGCCGGCGTTATCATGGGCATTGGTTTTCTCTGTGGAGGAGTCATTGTTTTCAAGGATTCCACGCTCACGGGACTCACTACTGCAGCTGGGCTCTGGGTGGCAGCGGGTATTGGTATGGCGACAGGTTATGGACTTTTGACACTCGCATTATTTGCGACAATAGCAACTCTTTTTGTCTTTACCATCTTTTGGTTTATTGAACGCAAATTTGTTCCAAAGGGGTGAAATGAGTGATAAAGAAGAAGCGCTAAGAAAAATAAAGGACGAGGTGGTGGAACTCACTGCCTCACCGCTTTATGCCGAGCGGATAAAGAACAAATATTTCCCAGTCATAGGTGAAGGGAATCATTCGGCAGAAATTATGTTTATCGGTGAGGCACCGGGGGAGAATGAGGCAAAGACTGGCAGACCTTTCTGTGGCAGAGCTGGAAAGGTGCTTGATGACCTGCTCTCATCTATTAATGTAGAGAGAAAAAATGTTTATGTCACAAACATCGTTAAGGATCGTCCACCGAAAAATCGTGACCCCCTGCCGGAAGAAATTTCTCTCTATGCACCTTTTCTTGATAGGCAGGTTGAGGCGATAGAGCCGAAGGTAATAGCCACTCTCGGGCGTTTCTCTATGCAGTACGTTATGAGTAGATATGGTTTAGAATTTGAACTCTCTTCAATTAGTGCAATTCACGGGAAAGTTTTTGAGACAGAATTGAAGGGTAAGAAGATAAAGGTAGTACCACTCTATCACCCCGCCGCCGCCATATATAACCAGCACCTTTTAAGTACGCTAAAAGAGGACTTCAAGGTTCTGAAAGGTATCGTCTAATTGTGATATATTGACTCACATGCAGTCTGCCGAGATAAGAGAAAAATTTCTAAAATTCTTTGAAAAGAAAGGACACAAGCGTGTCTTATCATCTTCACTTGTACCAGAAAACGATTCCTCGGTCCTCTTTACCACCGCAGGAATGCAACAGTTCAAGCCGTATTATGTCGGCAAGCTAGATGCTCTGAAAGATTTTGGCTCTCTTAATACTGTTTCTGTACAGAAGTGTTTACGCACCTCGGACATAGAAGAAGTCGGCGACGAAAGACATCTGACCTTTTTCGAAATGCTTGGCAATTTCAGCTTTGGTGGATATTGGAAAAAAGAGGCCATAGAGTATGCCCACGAGTTTGTGACAAAAGAGATGAACTTGAAAATTGATTACGTAACAGTTTTTGAAGGTGAGACAGGCGTACCGAAAGATACAGAATCAGAGACAATTTGGAAATCAATAGATAAAAATTTTGAAGTGAGGAAGTATGGTAGGGCTGACAATTTTTGGGGACCAACT
Source organism: uncultured Candidatus Saccharibacteria bacterium (assembly GCA_964357635.1). GTDB lineage: Bacteria > Patescibacteriota > Minisyncoccia > Phycocordibacterales > Zambryskibacteraceae > UBA5004. The sequence goes on from CAYHLZ010000001.1 coordinate 118,398, forward strand.
GGCGTGGAGGGCCCCTGCGGTCCGACTACAGAAATATATGTGGATGGAATAGAGATCTGGAACATAGTGTTCAATGAGTTTTATCAGAACAAAGATAAAACCCTTAAACCTCTTGAAGTTAAAGGTATTGATACCGGTATGGGTCTTGAGCGTCTAGCAAAGGTAGTGCAAAAAGTTCCAACAGTCTTTGAAACAGATTTGTTTAAACATTTATTTTCTACTTTACCAGAACGACTAGATGAGAAGAAAAAAAGAATACTTGCAGACCATGCTCGAGCCATAAGTTTCCTTATCACTGACGGCGTATCTCCAGACAATAAGGGTGCTGGTTATATCTTGCGTCGCCTGCTTCGGCGCATCTTAGCGCAATTTGAACCAGATGAAATTAAACTTGCCCTTGACCACACCACCGCCAAATTCCTTGAACTAGATAAAAGCAAAATCTGGGAAATTGTTGGTACAGAACAGTCGCAATTTATTGTTGCACTTAATTTAGGAAAAAAAGAACTCAATAAATTAACAGCAATTACCCCAGAACTAGCCTTCCGTTTGTTTAACAGTTACGGACTACCGCTTGATGTAATACGAGATAAATTTCCAGAACTAAATATTTCTAACTTTGAAAAAGAATTTGAAAAACATCAAGAAGTTTCTCGCGCAGGAGTAGAACAAAAGTTTAAGGGAGGGCTCGCTGGACACTCCGAGATGGAAGTGAAGTACCACACCACCACCCATCTTCTGCATCAAGCACTCCGAGAAGTCTTGGGCAAAGACGTGTTTCAAAAGGGTTCTAACATAACAGTAGAGAGACTTCGTTTTGACTTTTCTTTTCCGCGCAAAATGACTGATGAAGAAAAGAAAAAGGTGGAGGACTTAGTAAACGAGAAGATTAAAGAGTCTCTACCAGTCTCCTTTGAAGACATTCCAATGGCGGAGGCAAAAAAGAGGGGAGCCATTGGCCTTTTTGAAGAAAAGTATGGTGATAAAGTAAGAGTCTATAAAGTAGGAAACTTTTCTCTTGAATTTTGCGGTGGACCTCATGTGGAGAACACCTCTACTTTGGGTAAATTTAAGATTGTTAAAGAAGAGGCAGTATCTGTGGGTGTAAGGAGGATAAAAGCTATTTTGGAATAATCCAAAATGAGTTATACTTTAAAGGATGCCAAAAAACATTGAAGACATTATAGTGCCAGAGAGGAAAAGGAGTATTAGAAATATTCCCATTCCAGAGGGTCGCAGGAAGGCCAATGAATATACCGTTCCATTTAATACCAGACCGGCACAATCTGTTCCTCCAACCCCTCCACCAACATCGCCAACAAATCAGCTACCTCGGTACGAGTATCCACCAGAAACCAAACGAGAAGAATTTGACTTCCATAAAGACGGGAGAAAGTTCTCAAGGTTTTCTAGGAAAGGTCTCTGGGTTGCTATCGGACTATCTGTCGTCCTTCTTCTTTTCGCTATTCTTTCTATCTTTGATGGCACGACACTTTCCTATGTTCCGAAATCTACATCCATCGCCTTAGACAATGACAAATATATCGCCAAAAAAACTGGAGAGGGCGCACTACTCTACAGCGTAATTAAACTTTCTGAAGACAAAGGTTTGGAAGTCTCTGCTTCTGGAGAAGCGCAGGTCAGTCGCAAGGCAAGTGGTCGGATAATGGTCTACAACAAAGCCACCAAGGAACCGCAGAAGTTAAGAGCGACCACTCGCTTTCAGACCCCAGACGGCAAAATCTACAAGGTAGAAGAAAATGTCAGTATCCCAGGTAAAAAACTTGTAAACGGCGTTGAGGAACCGGGTTCACTTGAGATTACTGTTTATGCAGAAAAAGCTGGGGCAGAATACAACATTGGTCTTAGTGACTTTACTCTCCCAGGCCTTAAGGGGTCAGCGCTTGCCACCACAATTTATGCTCGTTCCAAGACAGAGATGTCTGGTGGCTTTGTCGGGATGGAAAAAGCTGTCAGTGCTGAAGATAAAATAAAGACAGAAAATACTTTAAAGACAGCGCTAAGAGACGAACTACTCTCTGAAGCTCGGGCTCAAGTGCCGGAAGGATTTGTTTTGATTCCATCTCTTTCTTCTGTGACCTTTGAGGATTTACCTCAAACAGAATCCAGTGCCAAAAACAGCACTACCTTAAATTTGCGTGGCAATCTTAATGGCGTCATGTTTAAAGAGACCGATCTCTCCACCACTCTTGCTAGGGAAAGGGCAACCCTTGCTCCGACTGACACTGTGGATATTTTGGAATTGGAATCTTTGAACTTTGCTTTTGACGGCTCTACTCCAACAGACCTACTCCTATCAGATGAGATTAAATTCTCTGTTACCGGTAATGCCACTATCCTCTGGCGTACAGACGAGACAGCGCTCAAGGCCGACTTGATAGGAAAAAATAAAAAAGATATTTCTTCTATTCTTAATAATTATCCAACAGTCTCCAATGCTAACGTAACCGTGAGACCATTCTGGAAAAGTTCTTTTCCCGATGACGGCGCCAAGATAACAGTGAAGAAACTCGACGTTAATTAAAATATGCCACAATCTAAATCCGCTGATTTGGAAAGAACTGGAGTAATAGTTGAGTCTCTGCCAAATATTATGTTTCGCGTTAAACTCGACGAGGGCGGTGAAGAGATTCTCTCGTACCTTTCCGGCAAGATGCGCCTACACCGCATTAGAGTTCTAGTGGGAGACAAGGTCTTGCTGGAGCTTGAACCATATGGTGGGAAGGCCCGTATTATTAAGCGTCTATAGGCAAAAGGTGGCTAAAATAGCCCACAAGCTAGACAGAAAATCAAAGTTAAGCTAGAATGCAAACCTGTTATGAAAGTTAAGGTTGCGGTTAGAAAGCTATGCGCGAAGTGCTCAATAGTCCGAAGAAAGGGCTATGTTTACGTAACCTGCAAAGCTAACCCTAGACATAAACAAAGACAAGGCTAGATGAGAATATTAGGCATAACCATCCCAGAAGAAAAGCGTCTTGAAATTGGCTTAACGGTCCTTTTTGGCGTTGGTCGTTCTCGTGCCAAAGAAATCCTCAAAAAGGCCGGTGTTTCCGCGGGTACCAAAGCAAAAGAAGTAAACGTAACAGACGAAAATAAAATTCGCCAAGTAATTGAGAAACTAACTCTTGAGGGAGATTTGAAAAGAGAGGTGGCAGGAAATATTAAACGACTAAAGGATATTAAAACTTATAGAGGCATTCGTCACCAAAGGAATCTGCCGGTACGAGGGCAACGCACCAAGACCAACGCAAGAACAAAGCGTGGTGCAAGAAAGACCATGGGTACTGGTAGAAAAGTAGCAGAAAAGAAATAATAACAATGGGTAAAAAACGCATAGTAAAAACAGACGAACCAGAAAGCGCAAAAAAGGACGCTTCTGTTGTTGTAGAAGGAGAGAAAAAAGAGGAAGCCAAGGTCTCGCGCAGTAAACGCGTGGACTCTGGAATTCTTTATGTTGAATCCACTTACAACAACACCAAGTTGACTCTTACCGACAGTAAGTCAAATACTCTGGCATGGTCTTCAAGTGGTTCTCTTGGCTTCAAAGGAGCCAAGAAAGGCACGCCGTTTGCCGCTGCTAAAGTGGGTGAGACCTTGGCACTTAAGGCTCAAACCTTAGGTATTAAGGAGGTCAGAGTAGTTGTTAACGGCGTTGGTTCTGGTAGAGAATCAGCCATCAGAGGTTTCATTTCCAAAGGAATAAACTTGACTTCTATCCAAGACAAGACTGCGGTGCCACACAACGGACCCAAACCACCTAAACCCCGAAGAACATAAATATGAAAATAGGACCAAAATATAAAATAGCAAGACGTTTAGGCGCACCCATTTTTGAGAAAACTCAAACTCCTAAATATGCGCTCTCTCTTGCTCGCAAAGAAAGAAACGAAAAGGGGCGAGGTAAACCAAAGAGTGAACTTGGTAAAGAGTTAATAGAAAAACAGAAAACCAGATTTACTTACGGCTTGAGTGAGAAACAATTCAGAACTTATGTGGAAAAAGCGTTGCACGCCCCTGACCCAGTGCAAAAACTTTTCCAGATTCTTGAGAGTCGTTTAGACAATGTTCTTTTCCGTGGGGGTCTTGCCAAGACGCGCGCACAAGCGCGCCAAGCCTCGGGTCACGGACACACCACAATCAATGGTGAGCGTGTAACGGTACCATCCATACTTCTATCTAAAGGAGATAAGGTTGGTATCCGAGAAGCCTCAAGTGGGAGTCTGCTCTTTGGCGAGGCAGAAGAAAGGATGAAAACCTTGACCATGCCCCTCTGGCTTAAGGCGTCGCCAGAGACAAAGTCAGTCGTAGTAGAGGGTGAGCCGGTCTACGTTCCTCAAGAACATGTCTTTGATTTGGGCGCAGTTATTGAATTCTATAACAGATAGTGTTATAATTAAAACTTAATTTTTTTTATATTTTTATGGCTGATTACACAATACTTTTGCCTTCCAAACCAAGGGTGATTTCAGAGGACGGAGAGAGCGGTATCTTTGAGATTGAAGGCCTTTACCCTGGTTACGGGCACACTTTAGGAAACTCGCTTCGCCGCATTATTCTCTCATCTCTACCGGGGGTTGCCATAACTTCTGTAAAAATCGCTGGCGTTAGCCACGAATTTTCTGTCTTGGACGGGGTAAAAGAAGATGTTGTTACTATTCTTCTTAATCTAAAGAAGATTCGCATGGGCTTTACTACCGACGAACCACAAACTCTTTATCTCAAGGCCAAGGGCGAGAAAGTGGTCAAGGCCTCTGATCTAGAAATCCCAGGTCAAGTAGAAATCTTTACTCCAGATGAAGTCATCGCCACTCTGACAAGCAAGTCTGCCTCACTTGAAATGGAAGTTAAGGCAGAGAAGGGTCTAGGATTTATGCCAAAGGAAATGATTGAGAAGTCTCGCGTTGACATTGGCACCATTGCTCTTGATGGCATCTTTACTCCAATTAGGCGCGCCAGTTACGAAGTTGAGAACATGCGCGTGGGAGACAGAACTGATTTTAATAAGTTAAGAATATCTATTGAGACCGATGGCACTGTTACTCCTTCAGCCGCACTTACTTCAGCAATTGAGATAATGATAAACCAACTCAAAGCGGTTGTTGGTTTCAAGGAAGAAGAGCCCGTAGTACAAGAGAAGGGCGTAAAAGAAAGTAAGGAAGAGGCTTCCACAACAGAGGTTGACCCAGAAGTTTTGAAAACTCGTGTAGAGTCTCTGGGCATTTCTATCCGCACACAACATGCACTTTCTCTTGCCAATATTCGTACCGTTGGTGGACTTGCTCGCAAGAAGGAAAAGGATTTGCTTGACATCGCGGGTCTAGGAAACAAGGGGATACAGGAAATCAAGAAAGCTTTAGGGGAATTTGGTATAACTTTGAAGTAAAAAGCGACATGAGACACCACAATGCCAACAGAAAATTCGGACGCGAAAGAAACCAAAGGGTGGCTCTCATGCGTTCTCTTGCGTACTCACTTGCTCTCAAAGGGAAGATAAAGACAACAGAACCAAAGGCCAAGGAACTCCGACCATACATGGAAAAACTTATTACCTTGGGCAAGAAACAAACGATTGCTTCTCGTCGCATGTTGGAAAGTAAAGTTGGACCAAAGGCTGCAAAGAAAATTGCCTCGGAACTTGCTCCAACCTACAAAGAAAGACAAGGTGGTTATACTAGAGTTGTAAAAATGGGACCAAGAGTTTCTGACGGAAGTCACATGGCTATCATAGAATTTGTATGAAGAAACACACCATAGATGCAAAAGGTAGAGTGCCAGGAAGAGTAGCCACTGAAGTGGCGGTGATTCTTATGGGTAAGGACAGAACAGACTTTGCTAGAAACAGAATACCGGATGTGGAGGTTGAGGTCGTTTCAAGCTCCCAGATGTCACTTTCTCCGAAAAAGTTGAAAGAAAAAATGTATTACAGCCACTCTGGTTACCCAGGTAATCTTAAAGAACTCTCACAGAGTCATATTGTGAAAACTAAGGGGGCAAGCGAAGTACTTCGCAGAGCAGTTTACGGCATGTTGCCAAAAAATAAGTTACGCGCCCAAATGATGAAGAATCTCAAAATCAAGGAATAATATGATAGATAAAAAAGAAAGATACATAGAAGCAGTAGGCAGAAGGAAAACGAGCGTAGCGCGAGTACGCCTTAGCCCTGCTTCAAAAATTTCTATCGCTGTGAACGGTCTTCCACTTGAGAAATACTTCCCAACACTGACGCTCCAAAAAACTGTTTTGTCGGCCTTTGATCATACTGAAGAAAAATTTTCTGTAACAGCCAAACTTAACGGGGGTGGCATCTCTTCACAATCGGAAGCTCTTCGCCATGGTCTCTCAAGAGCTCTTATTATTCATGATCCGCAGTCTCGCACTAAGCTTAAAGTAAAAGGTTTTCTCAAACGTGACCCTCGCGCCAAAGAGCGTAGAAAGTTCGGTCTCAAGAAGGCGCGAAAGGCACCACAGTGGTCAAAACGTTAGTGAAGACCCTGAATACGGTTGAAGGGAGTAAGCGTTAGGCAATTGACATATGAAAGAGGAAAACGATGACATCGTAATAGAAGACGATCCTGATTCAGTAGCTATATCAGGCACTATAAAGAAGATTAGAGAAAAGCTTAAACTTGCTGAAGATAAGGCAAAAGAATATTTGGATGGTTGGCAGAGGGCGCAAGCCGACTTTGCCAATCTTCGCCGTCGTGATGAGGAGAGTAAGTTAGAGTTTGTAAAATTTGCAAACTTGAATCTAGTGGGGGAATTGATTCCTGTGCTCGATAGTTTTAATATAGCTCTGTCTCAAGGTCACAAGGATGTAGAACCGCTCTACAATCAGTTACTAGGAGTTCTCAAAAATAGTGGTCTTGAGGAGCTTGACCCGATAGGAGAGCCGTTTAACCCACATGAGCACGAGGCGCTCTCTACGGAGAAAACAGAGGACAAAAGTAATGATCACAAGGTGTTGGAAGTTCTTCAGAAAGGATATAAATTAGGCACAAGACTTGTGCGTCCAGCGAAAGTGAAGGTGGGCGAATTTATTAACAATAAAGAATAAAAATATGGCAAAAATCATTGGCATTGACCTTGGTACCACGAACTCTGCAGTAGCAGTGATGGAAGCCGGTCAGCCCAAAATTATAGAAAACGCAGAAGGTGCGCGCACCACACCTTCTATTGCGGCTGTTTCAAAAACTGGTGATCGCCTTGTGGGACTTCTGGCAAAACGTCAGGCGGTCACCAACCCGAAAAATACTATCTTTGGTATCAAACGTTTTATCGGGCACACTTTTTCCGACCCAGCAGTTCAGAAGGACAAGGTCACTGTGCCATTTGAAGTTTTATCTGCATCCGACGGCTCGGTTATGGTTAAGATGGTGGACAAGGAATATCGCCCAGAAGAAGTTTCGGCGATGATTCTTCAAAAATTAAAAGCAGACGCAGAAGCCAAACTCGGAGAGAAAATTACTGAGGCCATCATCACAGTGCCAGCCTATTTTAACGACGCCCAGAGAAAGGCAACTAAAGACGCTGGTCAGATTGCCGGACTTGATGTGAAGCGCATTATAAACGAACCTACTGCCGCCGCTCTGGCTTATGGCTTTAACAAAAAGAAGAATGAAAAGATTGCAGTCTTTGACTTCGGTGGAGGTACTTTTGACATCTCAATACTGGAAGTAGGAGACGACGTGGTTGAGGTTAAGTCTACTGACGGTGACTCTCACTTGGGAGGCAAAGACATTGACCAGAAAGTTCTTAACTACATTGCAGAAGAGTTTAAGAAAGAGTCGGGTATTGATGTTCGCAAAGACCCTCTGGCACTCCAAAGATTAGACGAAGCCGCAGAGAAGGCAAAAATTGAACTCTCTACCGCAACAGAGACAGAGATAAATATTCCCTTCATCACTTCCGATGCTTCTGGTCCTAGACACCTCTTACTCAAACTTTCTCGTGCCAAACTGGAAGAACTCTCTAGAGAATTTCTTGACCGCGCTATGGAGATTACAAAACGTGCCATGGAGGCATCTCCTTTTAAGGTCGGCGATCTTCAGGAAGTTATCTTGGTTGGGGGTCAGACTCGTATGCCGGCGATAGTGGAAGCTGTTAAGAAATTCTTCGGCAAGGAACCGAACAAATCCATTAACCCAGACGAAGTGGTGGCACTCGGTGCTGCTATCCAAGGAGGTATCCTGCGTGGCGATGTCAAAGACGTTTTACTTCTTGATGTTATCCCTCTCTCACTTGGTATTGAAACCATGGGTTCTGTTGCCACAAAACTTATTGAGAGGAACACCACCATTCCTTCTGCCAAGTCGCAAGTTTTCTCAACCGCCGCAGACAACCAGACTTCTGTAGAGATTCACATAGTTCAAGGTGAGCGTGCCATGGCAAGCGATAACAAGTCACTTGGCAGATTTATCCTAGACGGTATCCCACCAGCACCACGTGGTGTACCTCAAGTGGAAGTAACCTTTGACGTTGATGCCAACGGCATTCTAAATGTTAAAGCCAAAGATAAAACTACAGGCAAAGAGCAGTCTATAAGGATAGAGGCAAGCTCCGGTCTTTCCAAAGAAGAAGTGGAAAAGATGCAGAAGGATGCCGAAGCCAATGCTGCAGAGGATGGGAAGAAAAAAGACTTGGTTGATGCCAAAAACCTTGCCGAACAACTTGTCTATACTGCCGAGAAGGCTCTTAAGGACGCCGCCTCTCTACCAGACGATATTAAAAATCCCGTAAATGAAAAAATTGCAAACCTAAAGAAAGAAAAAGAGAGTGGCACTATAGAATCTATCAAGTCTGCCACCGAAGCTCTCTCTACCGAGATGCAAAAGATTGGTGAATACTTGAGCAAGAATCCACCAAAAACTGGAGAAGCTCCTAAACAGGAGGGGGAAGTTAAGGATGCGGAAGTAAAGGAGGAACCGAAGGACGATACTAATAAATAATGAAAGATTATTACAAAATCTTAGGGGTAGAAAAGAACGCTTCCGAAGAGGAGATAAAAAAAGCTTTCAGAAAACTTGCTCACGCACATCACCCAGACAAGTCTGGTGGTAATGAAGCCAAGTTTAAAGAAGCCAGTGAGGCGTATGCCGTCCTCTCCGACAAAAAGAAGCGCGCTCAATACGATACATTTGGCCAAGCAGGGGGCGGGCAGGCTGGTGGCGGATTCCAAGGTGGATTTAATCCACAAGATTTCGGTTTTGACTTCTCTGGGTTTGGTACTACTGGGTTTGAAGCAGGGGATCTCGGTGACATACTCTCAAGCATTTTCGGTGGACGTAGAGTCAGACGCGGACGAGACATCGCTGTTGATATTGAACTTTCATTTCAGGAGTCAATCTTTGGCGCAGAAAGAAAGGTGCTTATTAACTCAAAGCTTGTAAAACAAAAAGAAGTTTCTATTAACGTGCCACCAGGCATTGATGACGGTCAGATGGTTCGTCTCACGGGGCAAGGTGAACTTCTTGAAGGCGGAGTACCAGGAGACCTTTATGTAAAGATTCATGTGCGTAAGCATCCGTATCTTCGCAAGGAAGGCTACAACCTTATAATGGATTCAGAAATCAAACTTACCGAAGCACTTCTAGGAACGGAGAAAGTTATACATACTCTTGATGGAGAAATCACTTTAAAGATTCCCGCCGGTACCAAGCACGGCACAATTCTCCGAGTGAAGGGTAAGGGTGTGCCACACGCACCATTTCAATCAGGGCAGAACAAGTCTCGAGGTGATCTCTATGTCCGTGTCTCCGTTCTATTCCCAGACAAACTTTCCAAAGATGCAAAAAAATCAGTTGAAGATTTGAAAAAGCTGGGGCTATAAAGCTAAGAGGAATACTTGACAGATGGGGATTAATTGCATATAATGCGGGCCGGCTTAGTTTGAAGAACCTTACATACAGGAGTATTCGAAGATGATGATCAAGAAGATCCTTTTGGTGCTGTTTTTGCTCATCCCTACCATGGCTTTTGCCAAGGAGAGGATGCCTCACCCCGATCCCGAACCACCTCCGGCTGATCAGCCTGTGGACGTGAACGTCGGTGTTGATGTCGATACCGATGTGACCACGGACGTGGCAGTCGAGAACAATACTGAAGCTACCGGTGGTGGTGCTACGCTCGTCAACAAGCATCGGCGCAATGTCGCGACAGCCTACGCACCTTCGGCGAGCGCCGGGAAGTGCCAGAAAGTAGGTGGTCTCGGTGTTCAGTTGCCAGTGGCCGGTCTGAGCTTCGGCGGCTCCAGGCCGTCTGATCCGGAGGATGATGACAGCTGTCTCTACGAGCTTTACGAGAAACTCGTCTTGATCGGGATGTACAAACCTGCCTGCATGGTGCTGATGTCGACTCGTGCGGCTACTTACAGCAAGATCAATGTCAACGAGCTTGAGACCAAGCCCTGCGACAATGTCACTGGTCCGCAGTTGCCGTTTGACACTTCGCAGTTTGCGACCAAGGAGCAACTGGAAGCGATCGACAAGAGGTCTTACGAGCGCGACAAGCGCATTGTCGAGAAGCTTTCGACCAAGTAGCGCCAAGTCGGCGCGAACCAAGGGGGTCAGCTGGGAAACCGGCTGACCTTTTTTATTTATTTACCCTGTTTGTGTTAGGATGCTCTTAGACACAAAGGAGTTAAGTCCATGAATTCAAAGACTGATTCAAGAGCCAAGAAGATGGCTAATCTTTTTATGGAGTATGTGAAAACTCCAGAAGGGAAGAAAGCGCTCGAAAAATCCAGGCGTCGGACAAAAAGAACCCACGAACTTCTGGATGAGGCGCGAAACATTGATCCTGCCAAGCTCCACGCACCCTTCACGATCTAACAGTCCTCTTCGGACGATTTTTAAAGAGCCAGCTTGGTCTTACCACCAGCTGGCTCTTTTATATTCTTAATTAGTGGAAGTAACTTATATAATAGATATACTAATAGGAATGATAAAATCGAAAAAATACACAATAAATGATTTTCTTGAAGTAAAATCGGCATGGAATCCCTCCTTTAATCCTAGCGCTTCAAAAATAGCTTATTTAAGCAATGTAACCGGTATTGCTCAAATATACTTAATACCAAGAACTGGAGGCGAAGCTATTCAGCTTACTAATTCTGATGATCCTGTATCTTTTGCGCTGTTCTCTCCGACTCAGGATGTAATTCTCTTCGAGAAATCAGAAGGCGGGAATGAACAAAATCAGTTATATCTAATCAATCCAGACAGTAAGGAAATAACCCCACTCACAAATAACAAAGAGGCTAGACATGATTTTGGTTCGTGGTCACATGATGGAAAATTTATTTCCTTCTCGTCTACCGAAAGGAATGGAAAAGATTTTGATATTTATGTTATGGATATCGAAAACAAAGAAAAACAATGCGTGTATCAAGAAGGCGGGTGGTGTCGGGCGGGGTCATTTTCTCCCAAGAGGACATATCTTTCTATTAGAAAAAACTATTCAAATATGAATAGTGATACTTATCTTTATAACTTGCGTTCTGGTGAGTTAGAACACCTTACCCCTCACACTGAGCCAACTTTTCAAGGTACCCCTCGATGGTTCCCAGATGAATCAGCCTTTCTCATAACCATGGATCAAGATCGAGAGTTTATTGGTATTTCCAAATATTCTTTTGAGAAAAAGAAATTTGAATACGTATTTACTCAAGATTGGGATGTATGTGGATTAGCAATGCAAAAGAGCGGCAAGTTTCTTGCAACAATAATTAACGAGGATGGATATAGTAAATTAATTATTCAAAACCCACATAACCTTGAGGTTTTGCCTTATGACTTACCAAAAGGAGAGATAAACGGTGTACGCTTCTCAAGTGATGCTAATTTTGCGATTTTCAGCATGGTAGATTCCTGCAGAACTAGAGATATTTGGATTCTAGATACTCAAAGCAAAAAATATACCCAAGTCACTCAAAGCCCTCAAGGTGTTCCAAGTGAAGTGATGGTAGAACCAGAACTGATTAGATACAAGTCTTTTGATGGACTAATAATTCCAGCCTTCATTTATAAACCTAATAATTTAGATGGTAAAAAGAAGGTGCCAGCAGTTATTAATATTCATGGTGGACCAGAGGGGCAGCATCAACCTGGGTATGCCCCAATTACTCAATACTTAGTAAATAATGGCTATGCTGTAGTAGCACCTAATGTTAGGGGAAGTTCAGGGTATGGTAAGACATATCTAACTCTTGATGATGTTGAAAAAAGAATGGATTCGGTAAAAGATATTGTGGCTCTTAGAGAACATTTAAAAACTATTCCATATATTGATACAAGTAAACTAATTCTTATGGGTGGTAGCTATGGTGGATTTATGGTTCTTGCTGGACTGGCTTTCTATCCAGATCTCTGGGCTGCTGGAGTAGATACTGTTGGTATAGCAAATTGGGTAACTTTCTTGGAAAATACTGCTCCATATCGTAGAGCTCTAAGAGAAGCAGAGTATGGCTCGTTAGAAAAAGATAGAGAATTTCTGAAATCAGTGTCTCCAATCAATTCAGTAGAGAAAATCAAGGCGCCACTTTTTATCATTCATGGTGCCAATGATCCTAGAGTACCACTTTCAGAAGCTGAGCAAATGGTAACTAAATTGAGAGAGTTGGGTAGAGAAGTAGAAATACTAATATATACAGATGAAGGTCATGGACTATCAAAATTAAAAAACAGGTTAGATGCTTATCCCAAAGTTGTTACTTTCTTAGATAAGATAATTAACAACTAAAAGTAAACACTAAATCTAAATAATTTTCAGCGTGGTATTATTGAATTTATGAAAGAGGAGCATAAGAAGGTTGGGATTATTGCTGCAAGTTTTACTGCCGTAGAAGTGCTTAACCAATGACCATGGGAAACTTAGATATTTTATTATTTATTACTTCTGGAATCTTTGGAGTTGTAGCGTACAGATTTTACTTTAAAGATATTAGAGACTCGGTTATCAAGCCAAACAGATGGTCATGGCTCATCTTTTGTATTGCCACTTTATTAGAGGTACTGACATATAATGAAGTTTCTGGTGACCTAGTCAAATCCTCTCTATTTTTTATTTCTGCTATTTGCACCTTTATCATCGCAGCACTTCTTTGGTCGAGATCAACATGGAAAAAACCAGATTGGACCGAATTTATATGTTTGTCTGCTTCAATAATTTCCCTAATTTTGTGGCTGGGTTTTAACGAAACGCTTTGGGCTCATATCATGCTAGTTGTAGCAATACCAATTTCATTCATTCCAATATACCGAGATTCATGGAATGATTGGCGAGTTGAAGACACAGTGGCATGGCAGTTATGGACATTCGGTGATCTTTTGGCCATTTTCCTTGTTCTCACTAGACTTGATAAGTTCGAAGAACTACCTTTTGCAATAGTAGAGTTTTTGTCTCACGCAACTGTATGGTTTCTCGTTAGTCGAGGAAAAAGAATATTTGAATCCAGTCTTAGCAAAAGTGATTAATATTGAGAATCATAAAATTATGATACAATAAGCTTAATGAAAGTAGTGGTTTTCGACAATTATATTGTTGGAAAGAATCATCTAGGAAAAGCAGTATTTGCCGCCAGGAACTATAAGAAAGATGGTGTGATTTTGATGTTTAAAGGTCCGGTTGTTTCTAAAAAAGATGTTCCTAAAGATCTGTTTAAACATAAAGATCGTTTTGTTCAGATTGGTCCAAATAAATTCCTGGGCCCCTCTAACACGACAGATGATTATATAAACCATTCGTGCGACCCCAATGCAGGTCTAGCTTTTTATGATTTTGGTATTCTGTTAGTAGCTCTCCGTCCGATAAAAAAAGGAGAGGAAATTACATGGGATTATTCAACCACACTACACAAAAACCCGTGGACAATGAATTGTATGTGTTATTCAAAGCATTGTAGAAAAATTGTTCGAGAGTTCAAGTTCTTACCAATAGCTGTCAAGAATAGGTATCTAAAATTAAGGATACTTCCACCATATATTGTAAAATCGATGAAAAATAGTGTGCATAACGTATCCAAGAAACAGGTTTATAATAAAAGAGCATGAAAAAAGGGATTGAACACCATTTTGCTTTCTGGTTTTTAGTTTGGGTTTTGTATGCTCTTTCGATTTCGCTTTCGTTTGAGCGTATTTACATATCACAGAATTTTCCTATCTTTTATACGGAAGAAGAAATACCAGACCCACTAGCCCCGATTAAAGATTTTTTTAATTCTTCTACACTAAAATGAGTTGCGAATGGGATACAGCAAGGTTTCTTATTTTCTCTGATAACGGAATACCCTTGCTTTATTATTCGCATCTTACGTCAGTAGCGATTTTTCTTGGCTTATTTATTTTAACGTTTCTCAAGCTTAGACCATGGCCAAAAGGCGCATTTCGGTTAATGATTGTGTCTTACGTCATCTGGCTTCTTGGTGATTTGGTGCTTTGGGGTAACGAAAGGATAGACCATGTGATGTTCTTCTGGACCATAGTTAACCTTGTTGAACCAATAATTTTTGCTGCTGCTTATGTACACTTTGTTTCCTTTACTGATCAAAGGAAGTCAACTAATAAAGAGAAGATACTGCTATTTGCCCTATTAGTTCCAACAGTAATAATGGCTCCTTTAGGCCTATCGACAATAGGTTTTGATTATACAAACTGTGATAGAAATGTTGTCGAGGGAATTGCAGCTTACTACAATTACTTCCTTGAGGCTGTGTTTATTGTGTTAATACTATTCCACGCTGTTAGAAAATTTATTTCTATAAAGGAGCATAAACAACAGGTATACCGTCTAGTTTGGGCGACAGTAAGCCTTGCTGTTCTCCTTACGTCGTTTCTATTTGCTAATTTCTTTGGTACTTACTTTGTAGCTTATGAAATAAGTCAGCTTGGTCACGTTGCGGTACCTATTTTCGCCGCTCTTCTCGCTTATATAACCATAAGATTTGACACACTAGAGTCTAGAATTTTGCTGATTGACGTGCTGACTTCAAGCCTTACTATTTTAATATTCTCCCTACTGTTTATCAGAAATGAAGATGCTCAAACCGTGGTTGTCCTTATATCTTTGGCCCTATCAATACCTACGGCTTACACGCTAATGTCGGGTATTAGAAAAGAGGTTCATTCAAGGCAACGTATAGAACAACTAGCAGGAGATCTCAGGCGGGCAAACGAGGGGCAGTCTAACCTGATACACATTATTAACCACCAGATTAAGGGTTACTTGGCGAAAGCGAGAAACATCTTCTCCGAGCTTTTGACCGAGCCGTCCTACGGACCGATGCCAGAGACAGCCAAACCGATGCTTGATGAAGGACTCAAGTCTCTCACTGAGGGAGTGGACTTCGTCAAAGATTTTCTTGATTCTGCAAACATAGAAAAAGGTTCTTTTGCCTACAGTATTGAGCCTCTAGACTTTAAGGCAATGGTGCTAGATGCGGCGGAGAAACAAAAAGGTTTGGCAAAAGAGAGAGGACTCTCCTTTGAAGTTAAGATTGCCGATGGTGACTACAAAACCAAAGGAGACAAGACCCAGCTCGGACAAGCAACCAGAAATATGATTGATAACTCTATCCGCTACACTCCTAAAGGCTCTGTTACGGTAAACTTGGCTCGCGCTGGTAACAAAATTTTGTTCTCGGTAAAAGACACTGGAGTTGGTCTCTCGGAGGAACTCAAGCCGAAGCTCTTCACCCAAGGGGGCAGAGCAGAGAACTCAATTAAAATTAATATAAACTCAACCGGCTTCGGTCTCTCGTTTGTTAAGTCTGTGGCAGAAGGACACAAGGGGCGTGTCTGGGCAGAGTCTGCGGGGGTAAACCAAGGCTCCACTTTCTATATGGAGTTGCCGGTCGTTTAATATGGAATACAAAGGGAGAAGCAGAAACATCAGAGCAGTACTCGGGATTCTTAAAAACGAGGTGGACGGAGCCGTGGTGGCGGCCTTTGACAAGATGGCAGAGGATTACTCCATGACCTGGATGTATGAGCGTGGTGGAAAGCTTTTTCCTAGTACCGGCAAAAAAGTCACGCAAGAGATGGAAGAAGCGTATTCTATCAAGGGCAGGAAGTATGACATTAGAAACATTGCAGAGGCGGACAACACAGTCTTTGTTGAACTTGTTGAAAGTTACCCTGACCTAGAGAGTGGTAAGAAGTATCGCACTCCGCTTGTCCTCGTACTTGAGATGGAGGACGGCAAGATAAAAACGGGTCGCCACTACTGTGACCCACAGGTCTCGTTTATGCACCTGACAGAGAAGGAGATAGATAGGGGGCTCAAAGATGCTCCTTCAAAAATCATAATTGATTAATAACTACACACCCCTTATTCTCACGAATGAGGGGTATATGATATAGTGTGTAAGCATGAAAGAAAAAGAACTTGAAAAAATTTTTAAAGCTTTAGGCAACAGGAGAAGACTACTGATTCTCATTTTTATCAAAAAGAGAAAAAAGGCAAACGTCGGCGAAATTTCTGAAGCGATAAAACTTTCTTTCAAATCGACATCACGACACTTGAGCATTCTCGTTTCGGCCGGTATTTTAGAAAAGGACCAGTTCGGGCTATTTTCGATATACTCACTCTCCGAAGAGATGGGGGATATGCTGAAACGCATTCTCTCCTCACTCTAAACACACCTCAATTTCCCTATAGGACATATTCGTGAGAATAAGGGGGATAGAGGTGTATTAGAAAGAATAAAGAGTATGGGGGTGACATGTAAACTCTATAATTGTATATTACTACCAATGAAACCATATCTTACGCCCAACGAACCGCTTGCCTTTGTGATTCAATGGGGCCTACTTATAGTTTCAATACTTTTGGTTTTTTCTCCGTTTATATACTTAGGTATTAGAAAGTGGAAGAAACAACTTACTGTCGGTTGGTGGCAGGTAATGGGTGCATATATCGCGTCAGTTGTGATATTCGTGTTCTATATGTATTTTGCTAGTAGTAAGTTGGGGGATTGGCTAGTAGCCAAGTACCCATGGTTAGATTATCCATTTGTAGAAGCACTTTCCCACTTATTATTGGTATTCCCGTTAGTTTTAGTACTATCGGTATTTTATTCAACACTACTAATTAGATCAAAATTCACAATATTAAATATAATAGTATCAATATTAATAGCCGCTATTATAACTTGGATATTTATTTTGTTGCTACCATATGCGGTAGGGTTGATGCTGGGGTATATTAGAAGTCATATTTAATTAAATATGCAAAAAATAACTATTGCAATAGTAACAGGACTAGTATTTATACTGCCATTTAATTCTAATGCCCAAACACTTCCTGATCCTATAATCATAGTTCCTGGAATAATGGGTTCGTGGAATTCGGAGGTTATTTTAAGTAGTAATACTGGTGTGGGTACATGGTCGTTTTTTCCACTAGACCACACTTGGGACAACATAATAAGCGCCTTGGAAGATGCTGGATATGAGAGGGATTTGAATTTATTTGTTGCATTCTATGATTGGAGACAAAGTAATATTAACTCTGCTACTGACTATCTGATTCCTACAATAGACCAAGCTCTTTTAAACTCTCCAACAGGAAAAATAAACATCATTGCTCACAGCATGGGAGGTTTAGTGGCTCGTAGATACATCCAAAGCCATAATTACAGAGGAGATGTTAATGAACTAATAATGCTTGGTACGCCAAATTACGGCTCTTCCGATGTATATACTCTTTGGGAGGGGGGTTTTGTACCAAAGAATTGGGATTTTGGTACTCGAATCTTTGCAAATAACGTAATAGATATTCTAAATATCAAGGATATTACAACAGATGACGAGTATGATACTGTCCATAAATATATTCCTTCAATAGGAGAACTTTTACCAGTTTATGATTTTTTGGTGGATTCGGAAAATGAGAATAATTTAAAAACATATGATGGTTTAATAGAGGCACAAAACCCATTTTTAGCAAATCTGAATTTTAGTGGTACGGGGGTCGAACTCCAAGGTCTTAGTGGTATTACTGTGGTAGCTGGTAGAGGGGAAGGAACTGTTGGGAATATTCCGGTAGTTGGTCGACCAGTGCCAGAAACCAAACTTTGGGCAGATGGCAGACCTGAACCACTTTCGCCAGCGCAAGATAATATGGAAGGTGACAACAGAATACTTCTTTCTAGTGCCCATATAGACGAAATCGTTTTTCCCATATCGCCAGCGCGAGGTTTCTGGGATAAGCTTTTTGCCCTCTTTTCTCCGAAAGTCCACGCACAACTTCCAGAAGAAGAATTCTTAAAACACATAGAAATAGATTCCAAACACGGCGATTTGCCGACCACCGCAATTGATTATGTTTTTGATGCCCTAGGAATTATTAGACCGATAGGAGACTTTGTGCCTCCGCCAGAGCCGGATAACATCACTTCTTTCTGGCTTGCCTCTCCTGTAGAGGTCAAAATTACTGACCCGCAAGGAAGAGTTATAACAAGAGATTCAAACAATGTCCCAGATGCAGTCTATACAGGCGAGAGTGATCCAAATGGAGTAAAAATTATAATAATTCCAAACGGACCCTCGGGGGATTATGAAATTGAACTTACAGGTATGGCAGATGGCGAGTATCATATGGGGGTATCTAATCTCTCCGACGTTGTTGATGAAACGGTAATAACACAAAAAAACGTCGTAGAAGGAGAGATTGTTGAATACACCGCTAATATTAATCATGAAGCACTATCATCTTCTATTAATTTAAGTGAACCAACAGTAACTGAACCTGAAACTGATTCTCCAGTCGATTTAACCAAGGCCCTAATCTCAAGGTTGAAAGATTATTATGAAAATGGCGCGATTAGTAGCAAGGGAGTTTACCAGTCTCTTTTTAATCACCTTAAAATTGCCCTTGCTGCCCTTGAGGAAGTGGAGATTAAAAGACCGATTGGAGAAAAACATCAAAAACTTCACGAACTTAAGGTCGCATTGGCAAAAAGACTTGCTCAAAAAACGCTAAAATCTTTCATATCGGAGGTAAAGAAACAAAATAGCAAAGATCGCATTACTAATGAAGCGACACAGAATCTTATTAGTAGTGCGGAGGCAATTATCATAAAGGTCGACTAAGGTTCGAATAAACTGGTATTATTAAGAGATATGGCAGAGAAGAAAGTCTTGGTCTCGGGAGTTAAGCCGACAGGCAGGCCGCATATCGGCAACTACTTTGGCGCGATGAAACAGTTTGTTGAATTGGGAAATCTATATGAAAGTCACGTTTTCATCGCTGACCTGCACGCCATAACCAGTCTCCAGAACGGTAAGGAGTTGAGTCAAAACAGCTTTGAGGTGCTCCTAGACTACCTTGCCATCGGTCTTGATCCGAAAAAGATTGCTATCTACAAACAGTCCGATGTGCCACAAGTGACAGAGCTCACATGGATTTTCAACTGCCTCATCACCATGCCGTATCTTGCGCGTGCCCACGCATTTAAGGCTGCATTAGGCGATTTAACTGACGCAACTCCATCACAGAGACTTCTTGTCAAAAAACTTGAACAATTACCCGAAATTAACGTTGGAGTATTTGAATATCCACTACTCATGGCAGCAGACATCTTGATACAAGGTGCTGATGTGGTACCAGTTGGAGCAGACCAGAAACAACACGTGGAGATTGCTCGAGATGTGGCTTTGAAATTTAACAATACTTTTGGAGAGACATTTAAACTTCCGGAAGCTTTAATAGTAGATAACGTAGCAACTGTCCCTGGGACTGACAGCAGGAAGATGAGCAAGAGTTATGGCAACACTATAGAACTTTTCGCCACAGACGAGGAGATAGAAAGAGCGGTGATGGGCATAGTGACGGACTCGGCAGGTGAGACACCTGAAAATGTATTTAAAATTCACCAACTCTTAAGGTCAAAAGAAGAGTTAGATAAACTCTATGACGCAAATAAGGGTAAATACAAAGTACTTAAAGAAGCTCTGGCCGAAGATTTGAAAAAGTTTATTAAACCCATGCGAGAGAAAAGAATGGCTCTTTCTAAAGACAGGAAGCAAGCACTAAGTATTCTTGAATCCGGTGGCAGACAAGCACGACTACGAGCAGAGAAGAAGATGGAGGAGGTGAGAAAGAAAGTTGGGCTAACACTATCATGATACAAGGATTCGTACATGCTCTACGGGCGCAGTCTAAAATAGTTTTTGTTATTGTCAGAAATCTCTCTGGACTAACACAGGTAGTGGTTACGGCAGATAACCCAGAGTTTGAGACGGCAAAAAACCTTTCTCTTGAGTCAGTTATCAGGGCAACAGGAGAAATGAAGAAGGAGAAGAATGCACCAGGTGGCATTGAGATACATCCTACAAAGATTGAAGTTTTATCAAAATCAGAACCAGAACTTCCTATACCTGTTGTTACCCTAAAAGGTGGGGAAGAGACAGATGCTCCACTTCGATTTGATTACCGATGGATTGACCTTAGAAAGCCAGAGAAGGCAAAGATTTTCAAAGTTTGGACGGAGTTTGAAAAAGGTTGGAGAAAGTATTGGAGCGACAACAACTTTATCCAGCTTTACCCACCAGCGTTTATGTCTACACCATCGGAGTCAGGTTCAGAAGTTTTTGAAGTAAATTACTTTGACCGCAAGGCTTACTTGGCTCAGTCCCCGCAGTTTTACAAACAAATGGCGATGGCTGGAGGGTTGGAGAAAGTTTTTATGGTTTCCCCGGTGTTCCGAGCAGAACCTTCCTTTACCACCCGTCACCTTACCGAATTTACTGGCTGGGACTTTGAAATCTCTTATATTGAAAACTATCATTCTGTTATGGATGCGGAAGAGGGGATGATTGTATCTGGCTTTAAACAACTTCTGGAAACCTTTCCAGACCTCGGCATAACAGTACCCACACAACCATTTCCAAGAATGACTATGGTAGAGGCCAAAAAAATCCTTGAGAAAGAAGGAGTCCCAAGCCCAGAAGAACACGACCTTTCTCCAGAAGAAGAACGCGCTATTTCAGAATATGTAGAGAAAAAACACAAACACGATTTTGTCTTTATCACTGATTACCATAAGTCTAAAAGCGCTTTCTACCACATGCGACTAGAAGAAGGTTCGGACAGAAGTAGGCGAGCCGACCTACTCTACAGAGGTGTTGAGGTGACAACTCTGGCCCAA
The DNA here is from genome assembly GCA_964357635.1 of uncultured Candidatus Saccharibacteria bacterium. Lineage (GTDB taxonomy): Bacteria > Patescibacteriota > Minisyncoccia > Phycocordibacterales > Zambryskibacteraceae > UBA5004. The sequence continues at coordinate 139,561 of CAYHLZ010000001.1, forward strand.
CGCGAACACAGACCAGAAGTCTTAGAAAAACAAGCAAAAGAAAAAGGTATGGATCTTCTACCACTCAAAGACTACATAAACTTCTTCCGCTACGGCTGTCCGCCACACGGAGGTGGTGGAGTGGGTCCCGCACGCTTCATCATGAAGATTCTTCTACTACCAAATGTCCGCGAAGCAACCTTCGTTCCTCGTGATGTCAAAAGACTGAACCCTTAAGCACTAGATACCTGTAATTGAGTAAACTTTCGTTTTATGGTGTAATAGCACGATGCAAATTAAGAATGAGAATAAGACAGAAAAAGCTGAAATCAAGAGAGGGATAAGGGCTATCTGGCGACACATTAGTCCTTTTAAGAACCAACTCACTTTTCTAGTTGCCTTAGGTCTAATTTCCGCTATGGCCAATGGCGCAGTTCCATATGTGACTGGGCGCTTTTTCGATGCTCTTGTGGATCTATCGCAAAACGAAGGAAGTGTGGGGTTAGGAAATCTTCCTGTTTGGGTCATCTTTCTTGCTATTTGGACCATCATACAACTCATAGCAAACAATATTGACTGGGTAATGGATAGACTACGTCGAAACGTTGATGACAAGGTTCATTTCAACATACTAGCTGAAGGATTTGTTCATCTTCTACAACTACCTCTTAGTTATCATAAAAATGTTCACATAAACGGAGAATTACAAAAGATTTCTCATGCGGGTTGGAGGATATCGGCGATATTGAGGACAATTATTCAAATTGCCCCTCAATTTCTTAGTATAGTTATTGGTATTGTTTTGGCTGCGAGTATAAACGTAATGCTTGCCGGTGTTCTTTTGGCTGGGGTAGTTCTCTACACTCTTCTACTGGTTAGGATTTTACTACCAATAGCATCCATAGACTTTGCTGCACATAAAGTTTGGAATGAAAGTTGGGATGATTCGGCTGCTGCGATACAGCAGATAGAGAGCGTAAAACAAGCCACCGCAGAACCTTACGAATCAAAGAGAGTAAAAAATTCTTTTCTTGAGAAAACATATTTCTTGTGGCAAAAGATTGAAAAGAATTGGAGCAATGTCAGTTTTTTCCAAAGAACGATAGTGTTTTTCACTCAACTAACGGTATTTATTTTTTCAGTTAAATTAATTTCAACAGGGGTAATAAGTGTTGGAGAACTTGTGGCACTTAATGGCTATGCCCTTATGTTTTTTGGTCCATTTGTTCAGCTCGGCTATAGCTGGCAAACGATTCAGAATGGTATCACCAGTGCTACACGAGCTGAAGATATCTTTGAGACTGAGCCAGAAAAATATACTCCGATAAACGCCGTTAAGTTAGGTAAGATAAGGGGTGAGGTAAATTTTAAAAATGTTTCATTTAAATATACCAAGGAACAACCAGAGATATTAAAAAGTATCAATTTTACAGTCAGCCCTGGTGAAATTGTTGCCCTGGTTGGTGAGTCAGGGGTTGGTAAAAGCACAAGTATTTCCTTGATTTCTGGTTACTACTTTCCTACAAATGGGGAAGTACTTATAGACGGATTGAATGTTAAAAATCTTAATTTACATGATTTACGAAAACAAATAGGAGTAGTGCCTCAAGAAGTAGCCTTGTTTAATGACACAATTGAAACAAACATTCGTTATGGCTCTTTTGATGCAAATGAGGAAAATATTAAAAGGGTTGTCAAAGAGGTTCACTTAGATGAATTTATTGCTACTCTGCCGGAAGGTTACAAAACTCTGGTGGGTGAGAGAGGTATCAAACTTTCTGTTGGGCAGAAGCAGAGAATTTCTATAGCTCGAGCAATGTTACGCAAACCAGCAATTCTTATACTAGATGAACCAACCAGTGCCCTAGATGCACAAACTGAACGGACCGTTACAGAAGCACTTGAAAGATTGATGCAAGATAGAACAACTTTTATCATCGCTCACCGTCTCTCTACTGTCCGCAAGGCAGATAAAATTTTGGTTTTCCAGAAAGGAGAAATTGTAGAAATAGGCACGCACGACAAACTCATTAAGAAAAAGGGTGGAGTTTATCGCCATCTCTATGAGTATCAAGTGGGCTTACACTAACCTCTAAAGTTCTTTCCAAAGAGCCTAGAAACGCCTATAATAAAGGGGTGAAAGAAGCCTCATATACCGTAAAAACAGACGTTTTTGAAGGTCCTTTGGACCTTCTTCTTGAACTGGTGACCAAGAGAAAACTCTTTGTAAACGATGTCTCGCTCTCTGAAGTGACAGACGACTTTATCGCCTATTTGGAGAAGCATGATGAGTTTCCTATAGGAGAATCGGCAGAATTTATCGTGGTGGCTTCCACCCTGATGCTCATAAAGTCTCGCTCTCTTCTGCCGATGATAAAGCTTACGGACGAGGAGGAAGAAAGCATTCATGACCTTGAAAACCGCCTCGCCATCTATGCCAAGGTAAAGGTCTTAGCAGCAAGTCTCAAAAGTATTTTTGGCAAAAAAATTATCTTTGAGAAAACTCCTTCAAAAAACATGTTGGTAGTTTTCTCTCCAGACTCTAAAACCGATACAGCAAATCTCTTGTCTGCCCTTGATAGGGTAATAGAGTCTTTGCCGAAGAAGCAAAACCTACCTAAGCTTGTCGTTAGAAAAGTCATTAGTCTTGAAGAGATGATTACTAGACTCTCGGAGAGGATCTCTAAAGCAAGTAAAATTAATTTCAAAGACTTCCATGCTACAAAAGGTGCTCTTACGTATGAGAAAAAAGTTTCTATCATTGTCGGATTCTTGGCGATGCTTGAGCTTGTCAAACGTGGTGCTATCCGTGTGACGCAGGAAGGTAGCGGTGACATTGAGATGGAGAACGAATCTGTCCAAGCGCCCGTCTATGCCAAATAATATGCTTAGTCTAGAATCAAAAATTGAATCAGTGCTTCTTTTCAAAAACGAGCCAGTTTCCATAACAGAGCTTGGTAAGTGGCTCTCCGAGAAACCCGAGACGATTAAAGAAGCCCTAACAAACTTAACAAATTCTTATAAAGACAGGGGTTTGGTGATAGTTTCGGACAAAGAGTTTGTGAGTCTCGGCACGCATCCGGAAGCAAGTGTTCTTATAGAAAATTTACAGAAAGAAGAATTATCGCGAGAACTCGGCCGTGCCGGACTTGAAACACTCTCAATTGTTCTCTACAAAGGACCGATTTCTCGCCGTGAGATTGACCATATCCGCGGTGTTAACTCAAGCTTCATCCTCCGCGCACTACTGATACGAGGGTTAATTGAACGCACAGAAGGGACAGAAAGAAGCTATAGTTACAAAGCGACCCTTAAGCTCTTACAATATCTTGGTATTACTCGTATAGAAGATCTACCCGAGTACGAGAACGCCTTTAAGAAAATTGAAGAGTTTAAGAACACAACTCCACTAGAAGAAACCGAACAAAATGGATGACCAAAATACTATAACCGAAGGTCCAGAAATACGACTTTTCATAATTTTACTCTGCGCCCTTTTACTTTTGTTTGTGGCATCTTTCATCTTTGATATTGGTAAACGAGATGCTTCAACTTCTTCTGGAGTGGCCTCCAAGGCGTTTCCGGAAGTTAATATAAGTGCTCGCGCCGCCTATGTTTACGACATTCGCAAAGAAATTGTTTTGTATGCAAAAAATGAAGACACCCGTCTCTCACTTGCTTCCTTAACCAAGGTTATGACGGCTCTTGTGGCAGAAGACTTAAACCCGCTCCACAGTACCGTCACAATAAATACTGAGGCGCTCCGTGCAGAAGGGGATAGTGGTTTGTACAAAGATGAGAAGTGGTCGCTCAAAGACATTTTGGACTTCTCCTTAATCTCTTCTTCCAATGACGGCATGCGGGCCGTGGCTCTCGCTCTCGGCGCAATCTCAAGGTCCAATGCCACCACGGAGGAGATTATCACCGACTTCGTAAGAGAGATGAACATGAAAGCAAGTGAGCTTGGTCTCAAAAATACTTATTTCTGGAACGAGACTGGACTTGATGAGTCAGATGTTAAGGGCGGTGCTTATGGGACGGCAAAAGACATGAGCATGCTTTTTGAATACATTCTTAAAAATAAGCCAGAACTCATAGAGGCGACCAAGGAATCCGTAGAATCATTCTCTTCTTTGGATCGTCGCACGCACACCGCCAAGAACACCAACATTATTACAAGCAAAATCCCTGGACTCTTGGCTTCAAAAACTGGTTCCACTGACACGGCTGGAGGGAACTTGATAATTATCTTTGACCCAGAACTTGGCAGGCCGATTATCGTTTCTGTTCTTGGTTCAACCGAAGAAGGCAGGTTTAAGGATGTTGAGATTCTAGTCAACGCGACAATGAAGTATATAGAAAACAACTAAGATTATGTGTGGCATCGCCGGAATAATTGGACACTCTCAAAAAAACTCTATAAAAGAGATGGTTTCTGCAATCGAGCACCGTGGACCAGACGATGATGGTTATTTTTCTGACAACCTTGTTTCTTTGGGCATGAGACGACTCTCCATCATTGACCTTGTCGGAGGGAAACAGCCCATAACCTCAAGTGACGGTCGGTTTCAAATCTTTTTTAATGGAGAAATATACAATTTCAAAAACCTTCGTTACGAGCTCTTGGATAAGGGAGAAATATTTAAAACCTCAAGTGATACAGAAGTAGTCTTAAGATTGTTTGAAACCTACGGCACAAGCATGCTCACGCGCCTGCGCGGCATGTTCGCCCTCGCCATTTATGACAAGAAATATGGCAAAGTTACTCTAGCCAGAGACTTCTTCGGCATTAAACCACTCTATTATTTAAAAAAAGGAGAGAGCGTCACCGCTTTTTCTTCAGAGATTAAAAGCTTTTTGACGTTTCAAGATTTTACTAGAGAGATAAATGATGCTGCGGTTTTCAATTATCTTTCGTACCAATACAACCCACTGGCGGAAACTTTTTTCAAAGGAGTTTTCAAGTTACCACCGGCGCACTTTATGGAAATAGATGTCAAAACAGGAAAATTTGAAATAAAGAAGTACTGGCAGTTTAAATTTAGGCAAAAGAATTCTCTTTCCGAGGAAAAGACTCGCCACAAAATTTTGGAAACCATGGACGACTCTGTCACTCATCATATGGTCGCTGATGTAGCGGTCGGCGCCTTCCTTTCTGGAGGCATAGACTCAAGCATCATTGTCGCCCTGATGCAGAAAATTCGTGGCAAGGACAGGGTAAAGACCTTTAACATGAGTTTCGGGTCTTTGTCAGAAGCAGACGAGGCAAGGGAAACTGCCGAACTACTCAAAACAGAACACCACGAGATTATTGTGGGTAGAGAAGAATACTTCAAACACTTGTCAAAAGCTGTCTGGCACTTCGACGAACCGGTGGCTGACCCTTCTGCTATCGGACTATATTTTCTAGCGCGGGAAGCCAGTAAACATGTCAAAGTAGTGCTCTCTGGGGAAGGCGCTGACGAACTCTTCGGTGGCTACAATATTTACCTAGAACCTTTTGCCAGAAGGAAAATCCTTGGTCTGCCGAAAGCCTTGTTAAATTTCTTTATAAAACTTCCTTTTGAATTTAAGGGTAAAAACTTTGCTCGCCGGGGAAGCCTTAAACTTGAAGACTGGTACATCGGCAATGCCTCCATCTTTAAGAGGGCAGAGGTGGCAAAACTTTGGACTGGAAGTCCACAAAAGCCGTTTTTACTTCACGGTTTATATAACGAGGTTAAAGATTTGAGCGACTCTACCAAAATGCAGTACATTGATATCAACACTTGGCTTGTCGGAGATATCCTCGCCAAAGCCGACAAAATGAGTATGGCACACTCGCTTGAACTGCGAGTACCATTTCTTGATATAGAAGTTTCTCGTCTAGCAGAAGTGCTGCCTGACCGCTTCAAGTGGAGTGGGGGTACTACTAAACACCTTTTGCGCCAAGCTTTCAAAAAAGTGTTACCGGAAGCTGTCCGTAAAAGAAAAAAGCTTGGATTCCCAACGCCCATTAAAGACTGGATAGCAAAAGAAAAAGAAAGCATTACCACCACCATAGTCAGCAACCCGTACATAAAAACTCATTTAAATCTTCGGTATGTTAGGCAACTCATTGACGAGCACGTTTCAAAAAAGAGTGATAACGCAAGAAAGATTTACCTCCTCCTTATGCTTGCAATCTGGTACAATACTTTTATTGAAAAAAGAGCACTCTAATGGATATTATTAAAATCATTTTTCCGACCATTTTAAGTTTCTTCATCGGTCTTTCCATTACCCCTTTCTTCTCCCGATACTTCTACCAGTACAGAATGTGGAAAAAAATGCCGAGAATAGATCCAGAATTCTCAAAAACTTTTAGCGAGCTCCACGACACCGATACAGAAGTAAAGACTCCTCGTGTCGGCGGCATCATCATTTGGGCAGCGGTTCTCTTTACTGTCTGTGTTATTTATCTACTCTCTGTATTTTTCCCATCTGAATTAACTTTTGAACTTAATTTTTTCTCAAGAAGTCAGACCCTGGTACCACTGGGTGCATTCTTTTTCGCGGCGTTTATCGGACTTGCCGACGACATGCTTCAGATTACTGGTATGGGTGCCTATGCTGAAAATGACCTGCTTTATCGCAAGCTAAAAATTGTGATTGTGGGCCTAATCGGCGTTGTTATCAGCCTCTGGTTCTACTTTAAACTGGACTTTAACTCTGTTCACATCCCTTTTTCGGGCGACCTCAACCTTGGATTATGGTTTATCCCGTTTTTCATCTTTGTGATGCTTGCCACTTTCTCTACCTCGATCATTGACGGTCTAGATGGCCTTTCTGGCGGGGTGCTTGCTTCTGCCTTTAGCGCCTTTGCCTTTATCGCTTATACCAACAGTCAGTTTGATATCTCTGCTCTTTGCGGAGCTATTGCCGGCGCCATCCTTGCATTCTTGTGGTTCAACATTCCACCCGCGCGGTTCTACATGGGGGAGACGGGGATTCTTGCACTCACGGTAGTACTCTCTGTTGTTGCCTTTCTTACAAACTCGGTTCTTCTTTTACCCATTATCGCTTTTCCTTTGGTTATGACCTCTCTCTCGGTAGTGATACAACTTGTTTCTTTCCATTTATTTAATGGGAAGAGAGTCTTTAGAGTGGCTCCGCTTCACCACCACTTCCAAGCGCTAGGCTGGTCAAGAGAAAAAGTGGTGATGCGTTACTGGATCGTCTCCGTTATTTCGGCTTTTACTGGCGTTATCCTCGCGCTCTTAAGCTAATTAATTTATGCCAAAAAAAGTTCCACAAGTAATATTTAAAACCAGAGTCCGAGACGAGAAGTTAAAAGGGGACAACCCTTACCGCTGGCAAGATGTCTCCACCGATGAAATCTTTAAGGGAAAGTCGGTGGTAGTCTTTGCTTTACCCGGCGCGTTTACTCCAACATGTTCCTCCACACACCTGCCCGGGTTTGAAGCGAAGTATGACGAAATAAAAGCTCTCGGAGTTGACGAAGTTTATTGTCTCTCGGTCAATGATGCGTTTGTTATGAATCAGTGGGCAAAGCATCAGAACGTGAAGAAAGTAAAAATGTTGCCAGACGGCTCAACTCAGTTCAGCAAAGGCATGGGAATGTTGGTAAAGAAAGATGACCTCGGTTTCGGAGAGAGGTCTTGGAGGTACAGTATGTATGTAGTAGATGGTGAGATAAAAAAGATTTTTTCTGAACCTGGGTTTATGGACAACTGCCCAGATGACCCATTTGTCACCTCCGATGCCGACACGATGATTAAGTATCTAAAAAGTTTATAAATAAAAATGGATAGGTATGCATCAAGAGTTTTGAGAATAGGCACTGCTTTAGTCTTTATCTGGTTTGGCTTTGAACAACTGACCAATGTTAATGAGTGGACAGGCTGGCTTCCGAGTTACACCTCTGGTTTTCCGATAAGTGCTACCACCCTTGTCTATATAAACGGTGCTTTTGAGACCATTTTCGGACTTCTTCTCTTGGTTGGGCTCTATACAAAGCTTTCTGCCTCCTTACTTGCGCTACACATGGCACACATTATCTCTGTGGTCGGCTACGGAGAAATAGGGGTACGAGACTTCGCCATCTTTGTTGCCGTACTATCGGTGGCGCTTAGTTCCTCTCACGACTTTAGCCTAGACACATTCTTTTCCCGAAGGAAAACAGAACAAGTTCAATAAGTAAGCACATTTTTAGTGTTATAATCGGCAATTATGACGACTAGCCGATTGAGAGTTGATAAACCTTTTTTAATCATCTCCATCATCCTCATGACTGTGGGGTTCTTTATCTTCAACTCGGCATCCTTAGCCCTCTTGGCCAAGGAGAATTCAAACTACGGAGACATTGCCTTCTCCCAAATGGTCTTCGGACTTTTCTTCGGCACTATTGCGATGATAGTGGTAGCGCGCAAAGATTTCAAAATCTGGAAGAAACTAGCTTTCTACCTCCTGATAATTGCAATTATTCTAAACATCTTGGTTTTGGTGCCAAGCATCGGCTTTGAACATAACGGTGCTAGACGTTGGATTAGACTTCTGGGCATTTCCTTCCAAACTTCAGAAGTGATGAAGCTTGCCTTCATCCTCTACTTCGCTGCGTGGGCAGGCTCTATCAAAGATAGGATAAAAACTTTCCGTTGGGGATTCCTGCCACTCCTTATTCTCTTTGGTATCTCTGCCTTCCTCTTACTCCAACAGCCCGACACAGACAACTTTCTTTTAATTGTTATCGCTGGTATGAGTATGTTTGTCGCAGCGGGAGGACAGTGGCGGCATATTTTCTTCATTATCTTCACGGGCATTATCGGTCTTACGATGCTTTACTTTACTCAAGGCTATATCAAGGCGCGTATTGATACTTTTTTAAATCCGCAAGCGGATGCTCAAGGAGCAAGTTTTCAAGTCCAACAATCTCTTATCGCCATCGGCTCTGGTGGTCTCTTTGGTAAAGGCTTCGGACAAAGTGTTCAGAAATTTACTTATCTACCCGAGCCGGTAGGGGACTCTGTCTTTGCGGTGGCGGCGGAAGAGTTCGGATTTGTTGGTTCGGTTTTTCTGATAGTAGTATTTATCCTCTTTGCTGCCAGAGGTTTAAAAATCGCCGGAGAAACAGAAAACTCTTTCGCTAGACTGACCGTTGTGGGAATTGTTATAATGATTGTATGCCAAGCATTCGTCAACATTGGCGCGATGCTCGGAGTAATTCCACTCTCAGGCATCACTCTACCGTTTGTCTCTCACGGCGGTACCTCACTTTTCATCACTTTAGTTGAAGTGGGTATTGTACTCTCTATTTCTAGGTCTCGAGGATCATAGTTCCATAAGCTCACTATAAATAAAAAATGCGCATTTTATTCACCGGTGGTGGCTCTGGAGGGCATTTCTACCCGATAATCTCCATTGCCGAAGAGCTGAACAACTTAACCAAGGAGAAAAAACTCTTGGAACTTGAGCTTTTCTACATGTCTCCCACTCCTTATAACCCGGGAGTTCTCTTTGAAAACGGTATAATTTATAAGAAAAATACTGCGGGTAAGCTTCGCCGTTATTTCTCTATCCTAAACTTCTTTGACCTGTTTAAGACAGGGTGGGGGACACTTACTTCCCTCATCACGGTTTATAGGCTCTATCCTGACGTGGTTTTCGGTAAGGGTGGGTATGCAAGTTTCCCAGTCTTACTGGCAGCAAAGCTCTTGCGTATCCCTGTGGTGATACATGAGTCGGACACAGTGCCTGGTAGGGTAAATAAGTGGGCAGGGAAGTTCGCTAGCCGAGTGGCTGTTTCTTATAAAGAAGCGGCCCAACATTTCCCAGAAGGCAAAGCGGTTTACACCAGCCAGCCGATACGCAAAGAAATTTCTAAAACAATAACAGATGGTGCCAGAGAGTTCCTGAAAATTGAAGAAAATGTGCCAGTGGTTCTGGTGCTCGGTGGTTCACTCGGCGCCGAGAAAATTAATGACACAGTCCTTGAAGGTCTCAAGAATTTGGTGGAGAAATACGCCATCATCCACCAGACAGGTAAAAACAATATCGTAGAAGCTCGGGCCACCTCCGAGGCAGTCCTCTTTGACTCGCCTCATAAAAACAGATACAAAGCCTTTGACTACCTAAACACTCTGGCACTACGCATGGCAGCTGGAGTCGCCTCGGTGGTAGTCTCTCGAGCGGGCTCAACCATCTTTGAGATTGCCGCGTGGGGGATACCCTCAATCATCATCCCGATAAAAGATTCAAACGGTGACCACCAGAAACAAAACGCCTTTGCCTACGCCCGAGCCGGAGCCTGCTCTGTTATAGAAGAAGGAAACTTGCGACCAAACATCTTGGCATCAGAAATTGAGCGACTAGTCACAAACCAAGCCGAACGAGAGAAGATGAAGGCAGCGACGGAAAGTTTTTATAAACCCAATGCTTCGCGCCTTGTGGCAGAAGAAATATTAAAGATTGCCCTCGGGCACGAGTTAGAAAAATGACTCAAAAAGTTATCACCCGCTTTCCACCTTCGCCGACTGGGCCCCTACACATCGGCAATGTAAGAACAGCTCTATTTAACTACCTTTTCGCCAAACACAACGGCGGAAAATTTATCTTGCGCATAGAAGATACAGACAAGGCAAGGTCAAAAGAAGAGTTTGAAAAAGGAATGTTAGAAGGCTTGGAGTGGCTTGGACTCAAGTGGGACAATAAACCCGAGCGACAGTCCGAGAGAACAGGAGTGTATAAAAAATATTTAGAAAAACTAATTAAAGAAGACAAAGTGTATGTCTCTCTAGAGACAGAAGGGGAGAACAAAGAAGTTATTCGCTTTAGAAATCCAAACAAAACAGTTTCATTTGAGGACCTTGTCAGAGGCGAAGTTAAGTTTGACACCAAAGAACTCGGAGACTTTATCATTGCAAAAAATATAAATGAGCCACTTTACCACCTAGCCGTCGTCATAGACGACTTTGAAGCGTGGGTTACGCATGTTATCCGCGGAGAAGACCATGTTTCAAACACGCCAAGGCAGATTCTTATCCAAGAGGCCATAGGTGCTCCTCGACCCGTTTATGCACACTTACCTCTCATCCTCGCCTCTGACAGGTCAAAACTTTCCAAGCGTAAACATGGAGAATCGGTTTCCCTAGACTACTACCGTAAGAAAGGTTATCTCCCGCAGGCCATCCTCAACTACCTTTCTCTATTGGGTTGGAACCCTGGGACGGATAAAGAAATCTTTACCTTAGAGGAACTCATAAAAGATTTTGATGTTGAAAAAATTCAGAAAGGTGGAGCCATCTTTGACGAGAAAAAACTGGACTGGGTCAATAAGGAACACGTGAAGCTCCTCTCGCCAGAAGAGCGCATTAAACTTGTTGCCAAAGACTTTGACGCACAAACCAAGCCAAAACTTGTGAAAGAAAAAATTTCTTGGAAAAAAATTTCTTCAGAAGAAACAAAAAAACATTTAGAGAAAGCGAAAGAAATTTTGAAAAAAGATGGCGACCTTATGTCTTATGCGAGCGAGATGGGGAAGGGGAATGTCCTCTGGCCTCTGCGCTACGCCCTGTCAGGACAGGAAGTCTCTCCTGACCCGTTTACTCTCATATCTATCCTCGGCAAGGAGGAGTCAATAAAGAGAATAGATGAGTGCCTCAAACTTCTAGAGTGATATGAAGAATAAATTACTAATAACTCTCACCCTACTTTTTACCCTTACTGCATTTAACCAAGCCCTCGCTCTCACTCCGACTGAATTAGAGCAACAAATTGAACAGGTTAAAAATGAGCGAGAAGACCTTGTCGCAGAGCAAAAGAAGCTTCAGGCGGAACTTGATGCCGTAAACAAAGAAAGCCAGACCTTGGGCAGTGCGGTAAAGTCACTTGATGCCACCAAGAAAAAACTTGCTGCGGATATTCGTGTGACACAGTCAAAAATAAATTCTACCAGTCTCACCATTAAATCCTTGGAAAACACGATGGGGGAGAAGGAACAGCAGATTGTCGTACACCAAAAGGCGATTGCTCTTGCACTCCAAACTCTCTCCGAATACGATTCTCGCTCTCTGGTCCTAGACTTCCTTTCATCCGCCAACTTCTCTGATGTCTGGAGAGACAGAAGCCAGCTTGAAGGACTTAATGAAAGTCTTGAGAGCGAGATAAATAATTTGCGCGAGACAAAAAAAGTTTTAAATCAAGAAAAGAAACAGAAAGAGAGGGTAAAAGAAGAGCAGGTAAGTTTACAGGGACAGTTGAGCGGACAGAAGTCTGTGGTGGAGGAGAGTCAGAAAGCAAAAGAGAGACTACTTGCCGAAACTAAAAATAAAGAAGCAGATTACCAGAAAAAATTGGCAGAAAATCTTGCCAGACAAAAACAATTTGAAGAGGATCTCTTGCGCCTTGAAATGGAGCTTAAGATTACTCTAGACCCGTCTCTTATCCCAGATACACGCCACGGCATTCTTTCTTGGCCTCTTGGCGACGTTTTCGTAACGCAGACTTTCGGTGAGACCGAGTTCTCTCGTAGTGGCGCTTATAGCGGTAAAGGACACAACGGCATAGATCTGCGTGCTTCCATGGGCACGCCAGTAAAAGCGGCGCTTGCAGGAGTTATAGAGGGCGCAGGCAACACTGATGAAATGAATGCGCAATACAGAAGGGCAGGGAAACCCGCTTGTGTCTCGTATGGTCGCTGGGTACTCATAAAGCATGGAAACGGACTTTCTACCGTCTACGCCCACCTCTCTGCCTCTCTCGTCAAAGTAGGACAAACTGTTCGAACAGGGGAGACAATCGGCTACTCTGGGGGTGCTTATGGGGTCAACGGTTCCGGTTACTCCTTCGGTCCGCATCTCCACTTCGGGCTTATGGCATCGCAAGGTGTGGAAGTTCGCCAACTTACCAACAGCAAGGGCGGTTGCAGACTCATCTACATGCCCGTAGCCCTCGGTCTCAATGCCTATCTTGACCCGCTTGATTATCTTCCGTCTCTCTAATAGACCCCGCCCCGTTTGATATTAAATAAGAGGCGGGGTAGACTTATAAGTATATGAAAAAGCAAGGTGGATTCATCTCTTGGCTTATCCTTATCATCGTCGGTTTGGCGCTTCTTAAGTATTTCTTCAATTGGTCTATCTTTGACGCCGCTTCGTCTGAAAAAGGTCAAGCTACGATAAGTTATCTAAGGGATATTCTTAACCTTACATGGAAGTATATTGGCACCCCTGTCATGTGGCTCTGGGATAGGGTAGTGGAGCTCTTGCCTGCCCGATCGTAATAAAAAATTATGAAGCCCTTAAAAGTAATTGGTTTTTTTCTATTGGCGCCGATTTATATTCCGCTATATTTTATTATGAACTTCACCTTTAAGTGGTGGTCAGGTCTGTTAGACGATTAGTTAGTATGCCCCTAGGGGGCCTAAACCCCTCTATTGCGCCTCTCCGGCGCATCCGCCGAGGAGGCGGAATGGATGTCACAAAAGATATATTGTGCGACACCTATATAATCGGCCAAAGCCACTTCCCCTCGGCACTAAGGAGTAATATTATGTAAATCTATGAAGATTGCGACACTTGCTATCATTGTTAAGGGTAATAAAGTGCTACTGGGATATAAAAAGAAAGGCGAAATCGGTACAAATACCCTAAATGGCCCTGGGGGCAAATGTGAGCCAAATGAGTCCCCTATTAACTGCCTCATACGAGAGACTAAGGAGGAGCTAGATATCACTTTGGATGCCAAATATCTTGAAAAAATATCTGTAATTACTTTTTTCTTCGCCGGAGTAGCAAGTTTTGAGGTCCATGTGTTCCGCACAGATAGGTTTGAAGGCACCCCAAAAGAGACCGCAGACATGATACCTGACTGGTATGACGTCAATAACCTACCCCTAGACAAGATGCTTGAGTCCGACCGCGAGTGGTTTAGTAAAGCAATACGAGGCGAAAAATTTAACGCCAATGTTTATTACCGCGCCCGCGCCTCCAACTTCGAAAAAATTGAGTTTTTACCTACCTAATTAACCCCCCTGTGCGACACCTAGATATTATCACTCTGCTGAACCACCTTCTACTGATATAACCTTCATATCTTTACTATTCAAATATATTCTCAACCAATCAATAAATTCAGCAGAGGGTTTAATATTTAGATGTGGAAATATTTCCTTCCCTGCCGTAGTTAAATCATAGCAATTTGGAAAATGCCAATTATCATCATCTGACTTTGGTTCAATTTTTACAATAATTTCACAATATTTAATTGTAAAAATTGAATTTTTTTCACATTCCAAGATCTTGTATAGTCTCCTGCCTGAATTAACCCTAGGTTCTGTAAATCAAGAAAATCAGAGTAATCTACATCAAGCTTCAGTCTTAAATTATAAGCATCTTTTTTCATGCTAAAAAAATCAGCCAGAAATCCATGTTCTTTTAAATAAAAACTACCAAAGAAAGACATTTTTTCTAATTCTTTTTTACTAAGTGATTTTAAAATTTGTAACGTACTCATGGAATAAGTGCCCGGTTTATTATATTCTCCAGCTAGTATCTTCGCTATCACTTCTTGCATCTCATCATTTGAAACCGTTTGAGCATGATCTAATAGACCCCAAAAAACATCATTTTCTATTCCAACCTCGCTCTTTTTCGCTGGATCGATATACCTTGCTACTTTTGTACCAACATTAATCAAGTTAGCACTTGAACGAAAGGTGCTCACATATTGAAGACCCAAACCTTTCCGTTTGGCTTCTTCAAAACCCTCTAATATTTGTTTTTTCACTACCTCTCCTTGTGCACCCCACTCGCTAACCTTAAAGCCCAATAATTTATCAATTATTGTAGCGAAAAATGGAGTGCCAGCCACTTTTGTTGAATTGTTAACAGCGGCTGATAAGGCTGAAGTTGGATCAAACATGCTAAATATAAAAAATTAAAAAGTAATTCAACACAAAGTCTATCACATTTAATGCCATAATCTCCCTTACAATAACACAAACCCCGCCTTGCGGCGGGGTTTGGTTTAAGGATTATCTCCTTGCGATTTCAGATTGGCTGAACTTAGCCCAACAGGCGGATGAGGACATCCAAGGCTTGGCTCCTTGCTTCTCGTAGAGATAACGTGCATATTTCACGTTATCATCAAGATCATGGACATCCAAACCCATCTCCTCTGCATCCTCGGCGTGATACAAGACGTTAATCTGCATCACTCCTCTGTCAAAGCTATTTTCCTCCCCTCTTAAGACATTACCTTTAGAGTTGAAGTGACGGTAATGCGACTCGCATCCTGCAATCTTGGCAAGGACGGGAATATCGGCGAAGTAATCATTAATGAATCTTTCAATATTCTTAGAATCTGTAATCGGCTGATAGTCTTCTGACTTGACCTCCCTAGGTGCCGGTTCTACCGCCACCACTCTTCCCGTCGGTAACACTAGCGATGGAATCGCTGGTAATACGTCAACGGCTGAAGACGAAAGGCTTAAAAGAAGACTAATCGTCGTGAGCTGTAAAATAACAGTAGTTTAAACTTCTAATTTTAGGTTGCCGTGTCCGTAATTCGTCCACGCCGTTGGCGGGATAAACTCTCCTAAATGAAAAGCCAGCACCTGGCTGACTTATTAATATACTAGCACATTAGAGACTTGCTGTCAAGAGTTTTGTGTGGTGAAATTTATAAGAAACGGCTCTGTTGAGCCGTATTATGGCCAAAATAACAAAGCTTAACGAGGCTTACAATTGGCTGCTAGGGTGTATCCGGCCGATTCTGCCAAACTAGGGCTCGCAAAGACGATTTTGTTCTCTTCTTTTATCTGTTTGGCGCCGGAACAGTGTAAATAATGATATTTTTCTCCATTTTTTGAGACTACTACAGTCTGTGAAGCGTTCACAGGAACCGAAGGAAGCTCTTTTACGGCACTTATGGCAGAAGCAGTGTTTGAAACTGTATTTAACGAAGAGTCGTACTCAATCTTTATAGGCTCGCCCTTCCCCATCATGGAGAGTCTGCCAATGCCAAACGAAAGCGTGGCTACCAAGATAATGACAAGAGAAAGGAAAAGCTTCTTAAAGAGCGGAAAGCGCTCTACTTCCCCATCCTTGTCATAAGTCACCTCTTCTGATATATTCATATGGCTCTAATTATACCCTTCGACAAGCTCAGGGTAAATGTTAAAACATTTATGGCACATAAGAAATCAGCAGGTACAAGTAAAAACGGCCGAGATTCCAACCCAAAATACCTTGGAATTAAGGTTACTCACGGCGCCCTCGCCAAGGTTGGCTCTGTTCTCGTGCGTCAGAGAGGTACCGATGTCCTCCCCGGGAAGAATGTTTCCATGGGTTCGGACCACACCCTTTTTGCTATCAAAGACGGCAGAGTTTCTCTCACCTATAAAAGAAAGGTTCACTTTGACAACAAAGTTATGAAGAAGAAGGTTATGAACGTTGTTCCTGCCTAAACTTCTCAAGCTCCAAGTGTTTTGCCTCTCGTTTTGATTCCTTTTCTTTAATCTCTTGTTCTAGAATAAGTTTCTTTGCCTCACTCTGCTCTTTGAGTTGTTTGACCATAGATTCATTCTGTTTGGTGAACGGGAGAGCAAGTTTTTTTGGTATGAGGAAATTTATGCCGTAACCATCCGAAACATTTTTTTCTTCAAATTTTCTGCCCACTCCTTTTACATCCTGTAATAAAATGACTTTCATTTCATTGTTGTTTCAAAATTTCCAAAGCTTTCGCCATCTGGGGATCACGCTTGGCTTCCCTATCTTCAACTGTATATTTGACGAGGTGTGTCGGTGTGATACCACCGTCAGAAATGGAGACGCCGTTTGGAGTGAGCCATCTTGCAATGGTGACCTTAAGAGAAGTCTCCGAAGTAATGTCCACAAGTTCCTGAACAGAACCTTTGCCAAAAGTTTTATCTCCGACGAGTATTGCTCTGCCGTGCTCCGCCAGAGCTCCAGCCAAAATTTCTGAGGCAGAAGCTGACCCGCTATCAACGAGTATCACAAACTTTAGGTTGTCGTTGAAGACGTCATAACCCTTGCTTCTATAGACCTTCTCCTCATCTCCGGCACCGAAGTCTTCTCTCACGACCACCTTGCTTGAAGGCAGAAACCAGCTTGCCATATCTATGGCAGCCTCTAGGTATCCACCTGGGTTGTTTCTAAGGTCTAAAATGAGCTTGTCATTTTTAGAAACGATAAATTCTCGCAGTGCCGTGCGGAAAAGGTTTGGCGACTGCGCCGAGAAGCTATATAGCTCAATGACAAAGACGCCTCCCGGCAGCTCTTTTGTAGCTATCGTGGGGATGTCTATAACCTCACGCACCACATCTATTTCAAAAGGTTCTGCAACACCATCTCTAAAGATAGTGAGATTTACTTTTGTCCCCTTCTCTCCGCGGATAAGTTGCACCGCATCCTCTGTTCTAAGGCTGGCGGTATTCTTGTCGTCAATTTTTATAATTTTATCTCCCGGTAAGATGCCGGCTCGTGCCGCAGGAGAATCCTTCAATGGTGCAACGACAGTGATGGCACCGTTCTGCGCCAAGATTTCCATCCCAACACCTTCAAAGTTGCCACGGATATCTGCTTCAAAGAGTTCTGCCTCTACTGGTGGGAAAAAGACCGTGTACGGGTCGCCCAGAGAACTCGTCAAACCTTGGATAGCACCCCAAACTTTTTCTTGGTTGCCAACTGTCTTCGTTGTGGAGGAGGCTGGCACATACTTTTCATTTATTAGATTCCAAGCTTTCCAGAATGGTGCGAAGTCAACATTGACGGGCTCTCCCTCCGTCTTGTTTTCTAGACCCTCAACGGAGCGAGTCAAACTCTCTTCTCCAGAGTTGAAGCCTACTAGGTATGAGCCGACGATGAGAACAAGTCCTAGTGTCAGGAGTGCGGCGTATCTTTTGAAAAATTCCATTTAGGAGATTATAACATCTTTCCTGTTATAATGAAGCTGTGAGTATCAAACTCCACAACACACTCTCTGGCACTCTTGAAGAATTCCGGCCGATAAAGCCCGGTGAGGCTCTCATGTATCACTGCGGTCCGACGGTTTACAATTATGCGCACATTGGCAATCTTCGTTCATATGTCTTTGCCGACATCTTGAGACGAACACTAGAATACCTTGGATTTGAAGTGACTCAAGTTATAAACATTACCGATATTGGTCACCTTACTTCAGATGCCGATACTGGAGACGACAAAATGCTCAAAGGTCTTAAGCGAGAAGGTTTGGCCATAAGCTTGGAGGGTCTAAAAGAGCTTGGAGACAAGTACGAAGACGCCTTTAAGAAGGACCTTGAGGCTCTAAATATAGAAACACCGCATCACTTCCCTAGAGCGACAAAATATCTAAAGCAAGATATAGAGCTGGTGCAAAAGCTTGAACAGCTTGGATTTGCCTACAAACTTGCCGATGGTGTTTACTTTGATACCGGAAAATTAAAGGATTATGGCAAACTTGGTGGACTCACCCCCACAAGCGAGGCACTTGCTCGTGTGGGTAGCGATGAGAAGAAGAATCCTAGGGACTTTGTGCTCTGGAAGCTCTCTAAGGACGACCATTTAGGATTTGAAAGTCCGTGGGGTGTGGGCTTCCCCGGCTGGCACTTGGAGTGCTCGGTGATGTCAAAAGCAATTTTGGGTCAGCCGTTTGACATCCACACTGGTGGGATAGACCACATTCCAGTGCATCACAACAACGAGATTGCTCAATCCGAATCTGCATACAACTCAGCACTTTCAAACTTTTGGTTACATAATGAATTCTTAACACTTGCCGACGGTAAGATGGCAAAGTCAGAAGGTAACGAAATTATTCTAAATACTTTGGTAGAAAAAGGATTCTTCCCACTCGCCTACCGCTACTTCCTCCTCATGGCGCACTACAGAACTCCTGTTAATTTTTCCGACACAGCACTTTCTGCTGCACAGAATGCATATAGGAAACTTAAAGACGTGCTAACTCTCTTACCTAAGGACGGCAAAATTTCTCCTAAATATAAAAAAGATTTTCAAAGTGCACTTGAAGACGATTTGAACACTCCCGAAGCGCTTTCTCTGGTCTGGGGATTAATAAAGGACGATAGTATCTCTCCCGCCGATAAGCGAGCCACTCTTCTAGACTTTGACCAAGTGCTTGGGCTCAATCTTTTGAAAAATGAATTCTTGGATATTCCAAAAACTATTTTGGAGTTGGGAGAGAAAAGAAAATTGGCAAAAGAGAAAGGAAATTTCCAAGAATCAGATAAGATAAGAGAAGAGATAGAGAGTCAAGGCTTTGAAATAAGAGATACGGGTGAGACTTTTGTGATATTTAAACGATAATTTTTAATCCCCAGCTTACTCCCGCTGTTCTCAACAAATTTCCATTTGTAGAAGATAGCCAAAAGTTGCTAAGATGGGGGTATGAAAATTTTGACTCTAGACGAAAAAAGCGGTCTCCGTATCCCACCCCATTCTCTCGAAGGCGAGGCAGCCCTTCTTGGCTCTATCATGCTCCGCCCCGATGCTATTTATGAAGTGCTTGATATCGTTACGCCAAGCTCGTTTTATTTTGAAAAGCACAAAACAATTTTTGAAACCATGCTTGAACTCTTCGGCAAGCATCAGCCGATAGATATCCTCTCACTCTCTTCTAGACTCAAGGAAAAGGACTTACTGGAACGGGTCGGGGGCGCAACTTTCCTTACCGAACTTTCCTCCGCTGTCCCCTCTTCCGCTAATGCTAAGCACTATGCAGAAATTGTCATGAAGAAATTTATGATGCGCCAACTCATAGAAGCATCAGAGTTTCTCTCACATCTTGGTTTCAACGAAGCTGGTGACTTGGAAGAAATTCTTGACAACGCAGAGAAAAAAGTTTTTGACATCACCGAACGTTTTGCCGGTACTGCTCGTTTCAAAGATCTTGTTCCCCTACTTCACGAAGCCTTTGACCGTTTTGAAAAACTTTCTTCCTCGGAGCACAAACTCCGCGGAGTGCCGACAGGTTTCAAATCTCTTGACGATATTTTGGGCGGTTTCCAAAACTCTGACCTTATCATCATCGCTGCTCGTCCTTCTGTCGGTAAAACTGCTCTTGCCCTTGATATTGCTCGCAGGACCGCGAGCCTGCATCAGACACCTGTGGGCATTTTCTCTCTTGAGATGAGTGCTGACCAGTTGGTAGATAGAATCGTGGCTGCCCAGTCACGCACCGACTCTTCTGTCATTAGAAAAGGTATCAAGACTCAAACGGGCACTTGGCGTGATGATGTTTTCAAAAATATTCGCGACGCACTTGATGAACTCTCTCGCACCCCAATATATATTGACGACCAAGCCGGCAACACCATCATGAAGATGCGCTCGGCTGCCCGCAAACTTAAGATTGAAAAAGGACTGAAACTCTTGGTGGTGGACTACCTACAACTAATGGCACCTTCAACTGCCCGCGTGAACGACTCCATGGTCCAGCAAGTCACCGAGATTTCTCGCTCACTCAAACACTTGGCACGCGAATTGAATATCCCAGTGGTAGCACTCTCACAACTTTCTCGCGCCGTTGAGACTCGTGGCGGTAAACCCAAACTCTCCGACCTCAGAGACTCTGGTTCTATAGAACAAGATGCCGACCTTGTGATGTTTATCCACTCAAACGAAGAAGACATTCGCGACGAGTCAGGCAAGATAAAAGAAGTTCAGAGAAAAGAGCTCATCATCGCCAAGCACAGGAACGGTCCCTTGGGTGTCGCAACTCTTGACTACCACACCCGCTTCAACACCTTTGTTGAGATAGATTATTCAAACTACGGCAAGGCTGAAGAAGAGTTTAAAAACCTTTAATCTTGATGAATTCTATAGATAAGCTCTCAGAGATTTTTGCTCGTTTTCCGGGTATTGGCCCAAGGCAGGCCAAGCGCTTTGTCTACTTTCTCCTCTCTAAGAATGGCGATTATTCCGGTGAAGTTATTAAGGCCATAGAGAACCTCAAGAAAGACATTGTCCAGTGCGAATCTTGCATGCGTTTTTTTGTCGGTAATGGAGCAAAGAAAAAAGTTTGTTCTATCTGCTCCGATGATACTCGTGACACTTCCATGCTCATGCTTGTGCCAAGAGATATAGACTTTGAAGCGGTAGAGAAAAGTGGCAGTTATAAAGGACTTTACTTTATCCTCGGTGGCGTGATACCAATTTTAGAAAAAGAACCAGAGAAAAGAATTAAACTAAAAGAACTAGAGAGCCGAATCAAGAAGAGTAAAAATCTTAAAGAAATTATTTTAGCCATGAACGCCAATCTTGATGGCGAGAACACTGCCGAATTTATCAAACAAAAGTTTTTACGGACGGGCATAACCTTCTCCACTTTAGGCAGAGGTTTATCTACTGGTATAGAACTTGAATACGCTGACCCGGAAACTCTCAAGAACGCATTTCTGCACCGAACTAAGTAATTGAATCAATCTTCACCTCAAAGTAAGGTTGGCGGTGTCCGTATTTTTTAAAGTAGCGCGACTTCTGTTTGTACTTGATGACGTCAATAGTTTTGTATCTGCCGATTTTATTTAAAGTAGCATTAACTTCTGCCCCCTTGATGTAAGGCGTGCCGATAGTGGCCGTACTCTTACCATCATCAACCAGAAGCACTTTGTCAAAGACAATTTTGTCCCCTTCTTTATGTTCATCACCCAATTTTTCAATCTTAACCAAATCCCCTATACCAACGTGATACTGTTTGCCACCAGTAGAAAAAACTGCACAAGTGCCATTCTTTTGCGGAACTTCTTTAGTAGCTTTTGCCACCACCTTTTTGACAGGGGTCTTTCTTGGGGCCTTGGCTACCTTGGGCTCTTTGGCTTTAACCATAGGTTCACTATTCTACCGATGGTTTGTCTAAAGTCAACGGCTCAAGGTCTATGCCAGATCCGGTGATACGGAGAACGTCTTTATCTACCTTGCCAAGCTCCTTATAGCCGGAGTTATAGTGGTTTATGGTTGTGGAGAGGGCGTTACCGAGCTTGGTGTAGTACTCTTCATAGCTTTTGAGGTGTTTACCCAGTTCCTCTACCCTCTTTATAATCTCAACCGCCTTCTCTTCTATATGTAGAGCGTTTAGACCCTGTAAAACAGTCTGGAGGTAAGCAAGAAACGAGGTTGGAGAGACTATTAGTACATGGTATTTGGACGCAGCACGCTGGATTAGAGTCTCGGAGTCCTCTTTCAGTGCTCCAATCTTGTTTATTATGAGGTCATAGTAGATGGCTTCGTGCGGGATGAACATAAAAGCGAAGTCCATGGTGCCTTGAGAGGGCTGAATATACTTGGCAGTCTCGGTAATACGGTTTTTCAAGTCGGCGACAAAGGCTTTTTCCAATTTTTCTTTCTCAACTTCATTTTTTTCTTCAATAATTCTATTGTAATTCTCCAAAGAGAACTTGGAATCAACTGGAATGATCTTGTCTTTGACGAAAACGGCGGCATCAACAATAGTGCCGTCTTTGAAAGCGTATTGCATCTGGTAAGAGCCGGGTGGTAAAACATTTTTCAATAAAGTTTCCAAATAATATTCACCAAGCACTCCTCTCTGCTTAGGATTTTTTAAAATATCTTGCAGAGATTGCAGTTGATCTGCAAAAGAAACAACCTGTCTGTTTGTCTCATCAAGTTTTGTCAGTCCCGTTGTTACTTCGCGAATAAGTTTTGCCGACTCACCGAATTGCGCCCGCACCGACTCGTTCATCATTTTATTTGTCTCCGCCATCTTCTGGTCCACGGTGCGAGAAAATTCATTGAGCTGTGTCAAAAGTAATTTCATCCCCTCTCCATCAGTCTCCGATTTTTTTCCGCTAAATCTTTTTGCAAAGACAAAAAGTGCGATAGCATTGACTACTACAAGAGAGACAACTACCACTAGAACGAGATTAGACATTCTTGTATTATAATAGATATATGTCACTTCACCAAGATATTCGCCAAGAAATGACAGAGGCGATGAAAGCCAAAGATGCCTTATCTTTAAACGTTTTACGGGGACTCCTATCAAGCTTTACTAATGAAGCAGTTAGCAAAAAAAGAAAGCCAGATGAAGAACTTTCTGACGAAGAAGCACTTACCGTCATCAGTCGCGCTGTTAAACAGAGAAAAGATTCTATCTCTCAATTTGAAAAAGGAAATCGTGCTGATTTGGCAGAAATAGAAAAATTAGAGCTCAAAATTCTTGAAAAATACCTCCCCGCCCAGCTCTCTAAAGAGGAAATTTCGGCCTATGTAAAGTCTAGACAAGCCGAACTTAATATGACAGATTTTTCCAAGAAAAATATCTTTATGGGTACGATAATGAAAGAATTAAAGGGTAAAACCGACGGCGCGCTCGTTAAGGAGGTTATTGACTTGGTCTTCTCCCCAGATTTTCCTTCCAAATAGTTACGCAGAACCACTCTCGGGGACTATAATAGAGAGATAAATTATTAGTATTAATTTTAGCACCGTGAAGAAAAATACCACCGCCAAAAAATCAGTTCTCGCAAAAATTATCAAGCGAGACAAGTCAGTTGTTGCCTTTGATGCAAAAAAAATTGCACGCGCGGTGGAAAAAGCGATGCTCGCAGCTGGAGAGTTCCGTGCTGGGCAAGCCGAGAAGATAACAGATGCTATTTCCGACAAACTTTTGGCGCAGAAAGAGACGGAACCAAACTTTGTTCCAACAGTTGAAGGTGTCCAAGACTTGGTGGAAGCAGAACTGATGCTCCACAAGTTCCCTGCTACTGCCAAGGCATACATTCTTTACCGTGCCGAGCGCACTCGCGTGCGAGTAGAGCGTGGTGATGTGCCAGAACACGTACGAGTCCTTGCAGAAGAGAGTAAAAAACATTTCAAAAATAATCACCTTGGAGAATTTATTTATCTCCGCACTTATTCCAAGTGGATAGAGTCAGAAGGCCGTCGCGAGACTTGGGTTGAAACTGTGGACCGCTATGTTAACTTCATGAAAGAAAGTCTCGGTAACAAACTTACAACGGCAGAATACTCCGAAGTTCGTGAAGCAATCTTGAAACAAGAGGTTATGCCATCAATGCGACTGATGCAATTTGCTGGAGAGGCAGTACGAAGATGTAATACTTGTGCGTACAACTGTTCTTTTATTGCTCCGGCGAAATTGGGTGACTTCGCGGAGATTATGTATCTTTCAATGATGGGTACTGGCGTTGGTTTCTCTGTTGAGAGTCAAAATATTGAAAAACTTCCACAGATAAAAAAACAAACTGGGAAAAAACTTGCCCCCCACGTTATTGAAGATTCAAAAGAAGGTTGGGCCAACGCTCTAACTCTTGGTCTTAAGACTTGGTATGCGGGTAAAGATATAGAATTTGATTATTCCCTCATCCGTCCAGCTGGTGCCAGACTAAAAACTATGGGTGGCAAGGCTTCCGGACCAGAACCACTTCGCTCTCTCTTGGTTTTTGCTCGCGAAAGGATTCTTAAACGCCAAGGTAGACGTCTCCGGGGCATAGATGCACACGATATCACTTGTAAAATCGGCGAATGTGTCGTCGCTGGAGGTGTCCGAAGGACGGCCATGATTTCTCTCTCTGATTTGGATGATTCTGATTTGCGTGATGCCAAGAAGGGCCAATTTTTCCTCACTGACCCACACCGCTCGGTCGCAAATAACTCTGCAGTCTATGAGACAAGACCCTCAAACACAGAACTCATGACAGAATGGGTTTCTCTAATGAAGTCCGGTTCTGGTGAACGAGGCATCTTCAACCGTGGGGCTATCGGCAACACCCTACCAGAACGCCGTGCCAAATATTTTAGAAAAGCTGGATTTATAGACGCAGACGGAGTGGTGCAGGGCCCTATTGGTACCAACCCGTGTGGAGAGATTCTTTTGCAATCAAAACAGTTTTGTAATCTCTCCGAAATTATCGCTCGTGCGGGAGATTCTCGAGAAGAACTTGTTCGCAAGGCACGCATAGCTTCTATTCTTGGAACGTATCAGTCCACTCTTACAAAGTTTAGGTATATCTCAAAAGACTGGAATAAGCACTGTGATGACGAACGTCTCTTGGGTGTCTCTATCACAGGTCAGTGGGACTCTGAGGTCGCTCGCGAACCAGAAAGTATGCAAGCAATGCGCGACACCGCTGTTGAGACAAATCAAATTTATGCCAAAAGATTTGGAATTAAGCCTTCCACTTCTGTTACCGCAGTCAAACCTTCTGGCAATGTCTCACAAACTTTCAATTGCTCATCTGGTATTCACCCCCGCCACTCCAAGTACTACATCAGACGTGTAAGAATTTCTGCCACCGACTCACTCTTCAAAATGCTGAAAGACCAAGGTGTACCGTATAACCCAGAAGTTGGTCAACAAGAAGGCACGGCATCTACCTATGTCATTGACTTCCCTGTTGAAGCCCCGGGCGGTTCTACTTTCAAAGACGACTTAACTGCACTTGATCAACTTGAATACTGGAAGAAAGTAAAAATGAATTTCACCGAACACAATCCTTCAGCCACTATCTCTGTCGGAGAAAATGAATGGATCGGTGTTGTGGACTGGCTCCAGAGAAATTGGGATATCATCGGCGGACTCTCCTTCCTGCCACGCACAGACCACGTCTACCGCCTTGCTCCCTACGAATCTATAGACCAAAAGCGTTATGAGGAACTCAAAGCAAGTTTCCCTAAAGTGGACTACGCCAAACTCGTTACTTACGAAAGAACTGACGATACAGACCAGAAGAAAGAAATGGCCTGTGTTGGAAATGTCTGCGAGATTGACTCCGTTGAGATGTCAGGCGTTGCCACCCAATCTAGCTCCTAATACCGTCTTAAGCCTTCAGGAAGCCTTCTTTTCTCAAGATTTTGACCTTGGCGAGGTGTCCCGACCTATACCCGCCTATATCACCATTTGAGCGAATGACCCTGTGGCAGGGCACTTTTGGGCTAGTGTTTTTATTCAAAATATTTCCTACTGCCCGTGAGGCCCCTGGATTCCCCGCCCTCTTTGCCACTTCTTTGTATGTCAAAACTTTTCCCTTCGGGATCTTTGCTACCACCGCATAAACTTTTTCTTTAAAAGTCATTGGTTTATATATTACACGATATGTATAAAATAAAAGACGCCGTACCCGAAGGTCGTGCGTCTGGCTAGCTAGGCGATCAGGGAGTGGAGATTCCACAACGATTTTGTTTGACTGGCGGTGAAGCCTGCCATTCTAGTCGTTGAGGAGGTTCCCCAACTACCCTGATGCCCTGCACCCGTTGGCCCTAGTTTTTTAGTCTATGACCAAAGATACCCTTTTTTACCGTTGACACCGGAATGTATGTCTTTGGATCCCAAGGAATGGGGAATCAACTCTTCTAAGCCATCTGTTTAGTTTTGCAACCAATCGCGGTTATCCTACCCGCGACCCAGGGGCATTTGCCTTTTGTGAGAGTCTCTTAGGATTAGAGACTATTCTCACTGAGACAATTTTTCGTTGAGTCAATGATACGAGTGACTGCTCGTGTTTAGGATACTCCTTTCGGAGATCCTTTGAAGGAAGATCGCTCTCCCAATGATTACTGGTATTGAAACCAGAAACAAGGTATTCCTCCCTGTCCCATAACCATTACAGTCTTTAGTACACAGATCTAACAGGAAATACTATCAGTTTAACTTTTAGTGTCAATTGACTTTTATCGTTTTTGTGGACTATTTTGTGGATAAATTGTTGATAAAGACCAAAATTTTCGCTATTCTTGGCTTCACGGCCCTATCGTCTATCGGCTAGGACGGAGCCTTCTCAAGGCTCAAAGCGGGGTTCGATTCCCCGTAGGGTCACAAATTGACTTCCCTATTTTATTGTCATTGACACGGGCGCCTTTTAAATTCCGAAAAAATTTTGTCCACAATTTTTTCCTAAATTGGGAGATTTTTAAATTAAGATTAAGAAAGACTTTTGTGAGGGCTACTTTTATGCGAAAGCGACGAAGACGAGTACAGGTAACCTGTCTCTGTTCGGCTTACGAGTTTCCCCACCGTATCGGTGGAGGACGCTGTTCTGGAGGTGCTTGGGCCAGAAGCTACATGGAAACTGTCGGCGAGTGTTGCAAGCACTGCGTTGCCAACCGAGGTGCCTCCGAGTGTGACGTGGCAGATGGTGCCGAAACCATTGCACACTGCGAAGGCTTCAGAGACCACCTTCTCTACCAACCGACCATTCGTCTCCCTGTCAGGGTGGAGACACTTATGGAGAGACGTCTCTTCTACTACGAGTATGCGGAGCTTGTCTTTGACCGGGCGTAACATGAAGAATGTTACGCCCGACTTCTTTTTGTTAAGTTATACTTAGCAAGTGAATATAGAAAACAAACCGCTTCGCTACCCTTCAAACGAACTTACAAGTGGCCTGCTCCACCTCGTGGGAGCTCTCTTTGCCATCGTGGTACTAGTAGTGCTTATTGTTCTTGGTGCACGCTACGGAAACTCTTGGCACGTGGTGGGTTACAGTCTCTACGGTGCAGGACTTATCCTTCTCTACGTGGCGAGCGCCTCTTACCACCTGATCCCATCCAAATTTGAGCGAGCAAAAGGGATCGCGAGGCATCTTGACCACGCCATGATTTTCGTCCTCATCGCCGCGACTTACACCCCAGTCACTTTTCTTGCACTTGAGGGTGCGTGGCGCTGGTCGATTTTTGGCACCATCTGGGGACTCGCCATCCTCGGCGTTGCGATAAAACTTTTTCGCATACCATTTCATCCCGCACTCTCCACCGCTCTCTACCTCTTCTTGGGCTGGCTTATCGTTCTTGCCATTGCTCCCCTCCGCGCTTCTTTATCTCCCGCAGAACTTGCTCTTCTCTTTTTTGGCGGTCTTTCTTATACTCTTGGCGTAGTCTTCTTTGCTCTAGATAAAGTGTTGGCGCCGAGAAAACACTTCTGGATGCATGAAATTTTTCATGTCTTTGTTCTAGGTGGCAGTACCCTTCACACTATCCTCATGTTTCTCTTGCTCTGATAATTTGTTTTTTCTATTGCCCAAACCACTGGTTCAAAAGAAACCCGACAGCAAACGCAAGTGTCGCAGCAACACCACCGATGAAAAGCGTTCTTAAGGCGGTGAGAGATTTATTTTTTTCTGTGATGTAACCCTGTATTCCGCCAACTACTAAGAATGCCACAGCAGCGAAGGCAAAAGAAAATATGGGTGTGTGAGTGCTAATGAGTGGAGAAAACGGTGCCACAAGAAATGGCAGAAGCGGGACAAATCCAACTACGACAAAAGAAGCAAAGGTTGTAAGACCACTGGCCATGGGATTTTTCCAATCAGGGTGTTCGCGGTTGTGCGCCGCCACCAGATCGTTTTGTGAACGAGTAGATAGATAGTCAGAAACTCCCATGGAGAAACCATCTGCCACGAGGTTTGCAAACCCTAAAATGATAACAATAAGAGGACTCAAAGCTGCGCCCATCGCCCCAGCCATGATGGCCAAAGTAGTGATGGCGCCATCAATCCCGCCATAGACAAAGTCCGAGAGGTATTCGTTATCTTTCCCTAGCATTGTATATATAGCTTACTACACAAACAAAAAAGCGGGGGCGTCTTTCAACACCTCCCGCTTCACACCATGAGCTCAAGCTGTCCTCCCGCTCCGAGCTTGGAAGGGATGATTCCCTTTTCTTCAACTCGACTGGGTATACCACGGACACGCTTGGAAGCCCTGATAAGGCCACCACGTCGACCGAAGTATGCACCGAGTGCAGAGTTGTAAGCTCGACGTACCTTCTTGTCCTTGATGTGGCAATCATTGAGAGCGTTACGTCGCACATCAATGAAAGACATATCGGTATACTTCTTGCGGATCTCACCCATCTTCTTGATGATGATCTCCAGAGTCTGTGGATGGACTTTGGCCGAGTGCTTTACTACGGCCTTCTTGATGACAGCTATTTCAGCGTCTGTGAAGAACGAATTTGAATTCAAGGTAATCACCTCCTTTCTACCAAGTATTATAGTACACAATAGCCTCAATTGTCAAGTACTGTTAAGAACGAGGCGGGGGTGGCGCTTCCCTATCTGGGGCGATGTTGTAGTAGTTAATAAGAAACTTGGCCATTTCTATAAAACTTTCTGTCAGAGTTTCTGATGCGTACTTAACGTTCTTGGGATAGTAAGTAAAGAGAAAGACCAGAAACTCTGGATCATATGCCGGGAAGTAACCGAAGAAAGAGTGAAAGTAGCGGTCCTCGTAGTAACCTCCTCCGCCCGGTTTTGCAATCTGTGCTGTGCCGGTCTTTGCGGCAATAGAATGATGTTCTAGTCGCACGGTGCCGTCGCGAAGAGACCTGTCAACAACTTCGGTAAGCATGCGCGATATCTCTGCTGAAGATTCTTCGGACAAGACTCGGACTCTTTCTTCTTCTGTGGGATACGAAATAATTTTGGTTGTGCCAATTTTATATTTAACCTCTTTTACTAAGTGCGGAGTGATAAGTGTCCCGCCATTGGCCAGAGCCGAAAGAGTTCGCACCATCATGATAGGAGTAAGAGCAATACCTTGCCCGAACGAAGCTTGAGCGGGCTCCAGGTCACGATTTGTTTTCAAATTGGAAACCAGAGACTTGCCTTCATTGGGCAGGTCAATGCCGGTAGTTTCTTCAAGACCGAAGGCAAGCATGGCTTTACTAAACTTCTCGCTTCCCACTCGAGAGACAACGTGAGCTGCTCCGGTGTTTAGTGATTTGGAGAGTACTGTCTGCATTGAAATGTACGTGCCGTGCGACTTACCGTCATAATTGCAGAAGTTTCTGGTGTTTAAAGTTATACAACCTGGGTCGTTGTAAGTGGTTCTTGCTGTGATAGCACCCTCGTTAAGCCCAATGGCAAGAGTCACTGCTTTCAAGATTGAGCCCATCTCATAACGGTCTTCTACTAACTTATTTCTGAAGACTCCAGCACCACTTTCAGACTGTGGAGAGTTGGGGTTAAAGGTTGGTGTGAGTGCCATGGCATATATCTCTCCAGTATTTGGGTCAATAACTACTCCACCGGTAAAATCGGAAGAATAAGTTTGAGATACCTTTGCTATCTCTCGTTCAAGAAATGCTTCAACAGAGGGCTCTATGGTCGTTACGATATCCCCTTCCAAACTTTCATCTTCACTAACCACTTTCTTTATATTTGAGAAGATTTCAGCAAAGAAATTAACAAAAATCCCTTCAGCATCTCTTTTGAGTACCGGCTCAAAAAGGCTTTCTAGTCCGTAGCGCCCCGCAAGCTCATCTCCACTGTAGCCAACGAGCCCAAGCACATGCGCCGCCGCCGTCTCTCCCGGATAAGCGCGCCATCTTTCTCCAGAGACAAGAACACCAGGGATTTTAAGAGCCTTTATTTTCTCTGCTGTGCTTGCTTGCAGGCGCCTTGCCAATTCTTCGTAGGGGTCACTAGTCTTCTTTGCTTTAGCCAAAAATTCTTCTTTATCTATCTCTGTAATGTTTGTAATCTTTGTATATGTTTCTTCCAAATTGCTATTCTCACTCAAAATACTTGGGTTTATGTGGAGAATGAATCCAGTCTTAATAGATGCTCCTGGGACCAAGCTGCCATTTTTATCTGTGAAGAAAATGGACCCACGGTCAAAATAATTCTCCCCTGCTAGGTATTGGTCCTCTGCTCTTACTTCGTAACGCTCACTTGTGACAATCTGGACAAAATAAAGTTTTGCTATAAGTAAAAGAGCAAAGATAAGTATAAAAAGGGAGAGGAGTCGCAGTCGGCCACTATGAGCACTCTTGTGAGCACGCATGACTCTTATCTGTTAAGAGTGTTGAATGAGAGAGAATTTGCTTGCGTGCGGGAGACATAGAGAGGATTCTTGTTCTCCTTGAAACCGCGCTCAAAGGCAAGTTCTAAAGTGACATTGTTCTTTAATCTAATGTAAGCAAACTCCAATGAGTCAAGGTTTGCCCCATCTCGCGCCATTTGTCTTTCCAAATTTTGTCCAAAAGCGGCATTTCTAGCAGTAACGTTTATAGCGTAGATATAGACAACGAGAGAAAGTATTGAAAGGGCGGACATAATCCAGAAAAAGCGCACTCTGTCTTGGTATGAAATTGTTTTTATTTTACTAATCATATTTTTTCTATAACTCGTAACTTGGCACTTCGTGAACGCGGGTTTCTTTCCATCTCCTCCTTACTTGCTGTTATTGGTTTTATTCTCTTGCCAACCCTTCTTGCAGATCCTTCTTTTATTCTGTCGCGGAAGAAGTTTTTTACTATCCTGTCTTCTCCGCTGTGGAAGGATATAACCACAAACCTTCCTTCTTCTTTTAGTACTCTGAAGCCTTTCTCTAAACCGTGCTCTAGGGCGGTGAGTTCGTCGTTGACCGCAATGCGCAAAGCTTGAAAGGTCTTAGTGGCAGGATGAATCTTGTCTCTGAAAGTTCTTGGTCTTACCTTAAGCACCGTATCTACGAGGTCAAAGGTGGTTTCAAATGGCTTTCTTTGCCTCCTTAGAACAATTTCTCTTGCAATTTTTTTTGAGAATTTTTCTTCCCCAAAACCACGTAAGACCACCTCAAGCGCAGATTCGTCCCAAGAGTTGAGTAAATCTTTTGCCATGATCCCTTCAGCCGACATGCGCATATCTAGCGGTTCATCTCTAAGAAAAGAGAATCCCTTACCCGAGTGTTCTAGTTGGTCACTAGATATCCCGAGGTCAAAAAGAATGGCGTCAACTTCTCCGACAGAGAGTTTTTTCAAAACTTGGTCAAGGTTCCTGAAACTTTCTTGTCTTGTTTCTATCCCCAACTCTTGGGCGTGAAGAACCGCATCTCTGTCACGATCTAGTCCAACGATTTTTACTTTCGGAAAGCGCCGCAACACTTCCCGAGAGTGTCCGCCTCCGCCAATGGTAGCGTCGAGGAAGATTTCTCCGTTTTCTAGATCAAGAGCACTAATTGTTTCCTGTAAAAGAACGCTTATATGGATCATTTCACTTTAGAGAAACTGTGCCCAGTTTCTCAGCCATCATGTCAGCTTGGGACTCAATCTTTCTTTTGTAGGCATCCCAACGTTTCTTGTTCCAGATTTCAATGCGGTCATGGACACCGGCAAAGATTACTGGACTTAGAAGTTCCGCAAACTCTCGGAGATAGTCTGGGATAAGGATTCTACCCATAGAGTCAACATCTATCTCGGATGCGCCACTAAACATAAAGCGAGTGAAGCCTCTGGCATCGGCACGCCAGCCAAGTTTTGCCATCTCCTTGGAATTTGCCTCCCAAGTTTTTTGGGGAAAGAGAAAGAGACAATTATCTAAGCCTCGAGTAACAACCACTTTCTTACCAAGTTCCTTACGGAACTTGGCTGGCAGTGAGATTCTATTTTTGTCATCTACTGTGTGTTTATACTCGCCGATTAGCATAATAGTTTGTTTCCCACTCTTTCCCACCTGACTGAAAGTATATCCCACCACTTGCCACACTACTACCAAAGTTATCCACTTTCTATCCACACGTGCCTCATGAGAATGCTAATATAAAGCTATGAATAGCCCTAAAAAAGGAAAAACTATTTTTATTTTTTCCATATTTTTTGTTGTTTTAATTGTCTTTTTATATTTTATGTTTACTGGAAATAAAAATATAAAAAATTATCCCTCAGAAGGCGAAGACATTATTGCTTTTGGAGATAGTTTGGTGGAAGGAGTGGGTGCCTCAAGTGAAGAGAATAATTTTGTTTCACTTCTGGGAGAAAAAATTGGAAAACCAATTATAAATCTTGGTGTCTCCGGTAATACCACAGAAGATGGACTGGAGCGTCTTAATGAGCTTGATGAATATAATCCTAAAATAGTTTTACTTCTTTTGGGTGGCAACGATCATCTTAAAAAAGTTCCAAGAGAAACCACATTCCAAAATTTGGGAAAAATAATAGAAAACATCCAAGCCAGAGGTGCGGTAGTTATCCTCTTGGGTGTGAGGGGCAATCTCTTTGTAGACGGTTTTGACGAAGAGTTTGAAAAGCTAGAGAGTAAGTACAAGACAGCTTATGTCTCTGATGTTTTAGACGGACTCTTTAACAACACTAAGTATATGTCAGATGTCATACACCCAAACGATCTTGGGTATGAAAAAATTGCTTTGCGAATCTATCCAGTATTACTAGAAGTTTTAGAATAAACTAAACATCAAGGACTGCTTTCTTGGCGTTAGATTGGATAAAACTTTTTCTTGACGGCACATCACTACCCATAAGGACATCAAAGATACGATCTGCTTCCCTTCCATCTTCCACCGTGACCTGTTTCAAGACTCGTGCCTCTGGGTTCATGGTGGTTTCCCAAAGTTCTTCAGAATTCATTTCTCCCAAACCTTTGTAACGCTGGATGTCTGCACCGGAGACAGTTTTTGCATCCTTCTCTTTGTCGGAATAGGCATAAATAATTTCCTTACCTTTCTTAATTTTATAGAGCGGTGGTTGCGCTATGTAGACATGTCCGGCATCAACGAGAGGGCGGAAAAATCTATAAAGAAGCGTCAGTAACAAAGTTCTAATGTGTGCACCGTCCACATCAGCATCGGTGGCAATAATAATTTTATGATATCTAAGTTTTGTAATATCAAAGGTATCCCCTATGGCTGTACCAAAGGCCACTACCAAGTTTTTTATCTGTTCACTGGCAAGCATTTTATCAAGGCGGGCTCGTTCAATGTTTAAAATCTTACCGCGTAGTGGCAGGATGGCTTGAATGCGTCTGTCTCTTCCCATCTTGGCAGTACCACCCGCCGAGTCTCCCTCTACAATAAAAAGCTCTGACTCTTCTGCTGAACGCGACTGGCAGTCTGCAAGTTTACCTGGAAGAGTCATGCCTTCAAGTGCACCCTTACGCAAAACAGAATCTTTGGCTGCCTTTGCCGCCTTTCTCGCTTTAAGGGCCAACACTACTTTCTGGATAACACTCCTTGCATCATCTGGGTTTTCTTCTAGGAAGTTTGAGAAAGCGTCTCCGAAAACGCTTGTTACCATGCTCTGCGCCTCAACGCTACCGAGTTTAGACTTGGTTTGTCCCTCAAATTGAATTTCACGTAATTTTATTGAAATTACCGCTGTCAGACCTTCAAGAACGTCGTCTCCAGTGAAATTATCCTCTTTTTCACTTACCAGATTATTTTTGCGGGCATAAGTATTTAGGCTTCTCGTTAAAGCTGTTTTGAAACCCGTGACGTGAGTACCCCCTTCAGCGGTATAAATGTTGTTGGCAAAAGGCAGGATTCTAGAAGAAATGTCATCAACATACTGAAGCGAAACCTCAACCGTTTCGTAATCATTACCATTGGCCTTCTTTTCAACATAGAAAATATTTTTGTGTATCGGCTTGGAGTGCTCGTTTTCAAATCGCACCAAGGATACAAGCCCTCCTTCAAAATAAAAAGACATTGATGGAGTATCAAGTCCCAACTCTCTCATATAGAAGACTTTAGAATCATCTACCTTCGCTATCTCTCTTGCGTCTAAAACAGAAATACGAAGACCCTTTACTAAATAAGCTTGCTGGCGAAGATGGTTGGCAATGCGGTCAAAGTTAAAGTTGGTGTCTGGGAAAATGGCGGAGTCTGGTTGAAAAGTGATAATAGTGCCGTTAAGTTTTGAGCTACCAATCTTTTTAACGGCGCTTTTACGTTTACCTTGGCTGTATTCTTGCATAAAGACACCACCGTCTCTGTGCACCTCTGCCTTGCAGTATATTGACAAGGCGTTCACCACGGAACCACCAACACCATGGAGTCCGCCGGATATCTTGTATCCCTCACCACCAAACTTTCCTCCCGCGTGCAAGGTTGTCATGATAGTCTCAAGAGCAGAAACTTTTGTTTGCTTGTGGGTATCAACTGGGATACCTCTGCCGTTGTCTGCCACTCGTACCCTGTTTCCTGGCATCAAGGTAATCTCTATGTTATTGGCAAAGCCACCCATGGCTTCGTCCCTAGAGTTGTCAAATATCTCCGTTACCAAGTGGTGAAGACCATCTGGTCCGGTGGTACCAATATACATACCCGGTCGCTTGCGGACCGGTTCTAGACCCTCTAGAACTGTGATAGATTCAGCACTGTAATTGCCACTAGTTTTGACTGGTTTCGGCATCTGTTTTTACTATTTTCTATAAGCCCATTTTAGCATAAATAGGCTTTAAAAGAAAGGACTTTTTGGGGATTAGACCCTGCGAATTTCGGCTCTAAAATCAGCCACAGTCTTGTCTTCTAATCCAGCGTGCAAGGTGTTAACTTCTGCATTGGTTAAAGTTCTCTCTAGGCTCCTATAAGTGATACGGAAGGTATAACTTAACTTCCCTTCTCCGAACTTTTTATCATTCTCAAATTTGTCTAAAAGAAGAACTTCTTCCGCAAAATCGCCAAGGTGGTCTCGAATTAAGTCAAAATAATTGTTCGGGATAAAGCTTTTAGGAACAACAAAAGAGATGTCACGGACGACTGGTGGGAACTTAGAAACCTCTTTAAACTTGTTACCAAGCTTTAACTGCTTCAGGACCCGCTCGTCTTCTGACCAGAGAAGTCTAATATCCGGTAGATCCATGGAAGCGATTGCCAAACGCTCAAGACCAAAGCCGAATGCCCAGCCGTTGTAACCCTCCAGTCCAAAGTTTGATAAAACAGTCTTTCTCGGCAGACCAGAACCAAGCATTTCCATCCAGTTACCATTGATTTTTGCCTCCATCTCAAAACTTGGATCAGTATAAGGAAAGTTGTGATCATAGAATCGGAATTCAACTTTATCTCCAAATATGTTTCTAGCAATTTCACTTAGAACATTTTTAAGATCTTCCGGAGTTACCTTTTGTTTTGAATCAGGAGCAAGATATAGTCCACCTATCTGATGGAAGACGTTCATGTGTTTCCTGTCAATCTCGTCTTTGCGATAAACTTTACCGTAACAGATTACCCCCAAAGATTCTTTATTCTCAATTTTCTCCTTAATTTCTGGATGATTAAGAAAGTAGTACCACATAACTGTGTCATGAGTGCGCAAGATGAAATCATCGTTTACATAATATGTATCTGATTTACTTCTTGCGGGATGTCCTACTGGCATGTTGAAAAGGTCAAAAGTAACTTGAGTTGGCACTATTTCAGGAATTTTAATAACATCAAAACCCTTTAAACCTGCTGTTTTTAGGGTTTTTTCTACAATCTCATGAAGTGGACTTCCTTGGGTACGCGAAAGGTCTTTCATGTTTAAAAACCGCCTTAGGCGCTCTGATTCTGGGTCTTTCTTCTTCCCCAGCTCTTTCAAAAGCTTCTTTTCCTCCTCTGATTCAATGATTATAGTTTCGTGCATGTAATCACTCATTATACGAAAAAAGCTTGAAAAAGTCTAAATAAGCCTATACAATCTAGCAATTGTAGTTTCAAGTCATGGACATCCAAGATATTATTTTATACGTCTCGCTCTTTATCTCTCTCTTTTTTGAGGTTTTTCTTTTGATTACTTATCTCGAAGTGCGCGAGGAGCTTGTTTTGGAAAAAAGACATCTTGCTAAAGATATAAAACAGTTTCCAACGGTAAGCATTATTGTGCCATGTTTCAATGAGGAAAAAACAGTTGTCTCCACCTTAGAGTCACTTCTCAAGCTTGATTATCCTAAAGAAAAACTTTCTATCATTGTTGTGGACGATGGCTCAACTGATAACACGGCCGAAGAACTTCTTAAATTTAAAGAGCACTCTCAAATCAGTATTTTGTCTAAAACGAATGGTGGTAAGCACACAGCGCTTAATTTTGCTCTAGAGAAGATAAATACTGACTTAGTTGGATGTCTTGATGCTGATTCTTTTGTTAATCCCGACGCGTTAAAAAAGATTATTCCCTTCTTTGATGATCTGGATATTAAGGCTGTTACCCCGTCTATCAAGGTATTTGAGCCTAAAAGCGTCTTACAATATGTGCAAAAGATTGAATACAGCTGGGGAATATTCTTGCGCCGAATGCTCTCATCTTTAGGGGCACTCTATATTACCCCTGGGCCATTCTCAATTTTTCGCACCCAAGTGTTCAAAAGTCTCGGTGGATATGTGCACGGGCACCACACGGAAGATTTGGAAATGGCCCTACGTCTTCAGAAAAATCGCTACAAAATTGTTAACTCTCATGGTGCGCATGTCTATACCTCTACCCCAGCGCAACTCCAGGGACTTTTTAAGCAAAGAGTTCGTTGGACATACGGTTTTCTAAATAACGCTATAGATTACCGAGAAATGTTCTTTAATAAAAAATATGGCAATATTGGCTTCTTTATTCTCCCTATCGCGACCGTCTCAATTTTCACTGTTCTATACACTGTTGGCAATGTAGTCTGGAACAGTCTGTCCAGGGTTTTTGACGCAGTAATCAGATATCGTACTGTTGGCATAAGTTGGGAATTCCCTTCTTTTGATTGGTATTTTCTCAATACCAATGTTACGGCAATTCTTGCCATAAGTGCTATCATATTTACTTTTGTGATTCTTTACCTCTCAATCAAGATGGCTGACGGTAAAGCCAAGTTCTCAAAAGGCGTTTTCTATTATCTGGTACTCTACATTTTCCTAGTGCCCTTGTGGTTGACCAAAGCACTGTTTAACACCATTTTTAAGAGACAAATCAGCTGGAGATGATGGATTCAAAGAAGTACATCGTGGCGTTTCTTATCACTGCTGTTATCTTTGGCACTGCTATTTTTGTATCCAACATCCTGAATCAGAAAAAACTGGAAGATGTTCGTGTCATAGAAAACCGCGTAGCATTAGACATCCTCTCTTCAGAAACACAATTTGCTCTTCTTGAAGAGACTTCTTGTTCAGATATTGGCCCAGGATTTCTATCTAAAGAACTTGGTTCTCTCGGAGAGAAACTTACTTATGCAGAAAATCAGACCGACCTTATAAGTGCCGACCTTGAATATCTTAAACGCTCTTATTTCTTACTTGAAATTAAGGATTACCTCTTGATGAAGCGTCTGACAGAGAAATGTGGTATTAAACCAACTTTTATCCTCTATTTTTATTCAACTGAAAGTTCTTGTGATGATTGCGAGAGAATGGGCTATGTTCTGACTGCTATGCGGGATAAATATCCAGATCTTCGAGTATATTCATTTGACTACAACTTTGATGTTGGTGCCATAAACACCCTTGTTTCCATATATAAAATTGAGCCAAATCTGCCTGCCATGATTATTAACTCCGATCCATATTACGGCTTCTATTCTATTGAAGACCTAGAAACCAAGGTGCCTGCCATACAAAGACTTGCGACAACCCGCACCAAGGCTCTTAAAGAAGCCACCTCAACTCTAGAAACCCCCACTAACTGAGCCACCTCCCGGGCTTGAACCGGGGACCTTTACTTTACAAAAGTATTGCTCTACCAACTGAGCTAAGGTGGCAATGTCCCGCTATAGCGCGGACGGACTTCTACTTTAACTCTTTTTTGTCTTCTTGAGAACTATCTGGGTAAACTTCGTTTACCTCGCCATTCCCCTTCTCTACATCAGACATATTCTTAAAAAACTCTGATATGCCGTCAGGTTTTTTTAAGAGTCTTGAGTCTCTCATGTTTCCGACATACTGCTCCCTTTTTTCCTTAATGAAAGAAATTAATTTATTTAATAGATTTCTTGAGCGTATAGGAACTTGTTTTTTAAGGAGAAACCAACTCTTCTCCTTGCTATCTGAATATAAATGCACCATCCTGTGGTAAAGAGAACGAACATGGATATCGCCACTTGAGATTAGAGTTAGAACGAAGAAAGGTTTTCTTCGTTTTCTCTCTAAACTCTTAGCAGAAAGAAGAGTTAAGATGGCGAGCCCGGAGACAGTGAATATTGCTATCAATGTCATTTTTGATTTTTTCTTAGTCTAAAGAAAAACGCACGAAGCGTCCCACCTCGGTTCTCTCACCAAATTTCTGAACGGTGTTGCTTATAAGGTCACTTACTTTTAGTGACGGGTCCTTGATAAATGGTTGTTCTAGAAGTTCTTTGGTATCAGAAGGCTTCATGGCAGCAATGTGCATACCAATATCACGAGCCACTGATTTAAATTCAGGATTTTTAGAAACGAAATCCGTTTCGCACAGAAGCTCAAGCATTACTCCCACCTTTTCTCCGGTGTGAATATAAGAAGCGACAACGCCTGCGCCTAGGGTGCGGTCACCTTTTTTGCGAGCGATTTCATTGCCTTTCTTTTTAAGTAGTTCTATTGCCTTACTTTTGTCTCCCTTAGCCTCTTCAAGCGCCTTTTGGCACTGCATTACAGAAAGACCAGTTTCCTCGCGTAGGGCTTTTATTTCCTTTGTGGTTATCATTTTTATTCAGATTTAGCTGCCTCAAGGTTCGCCTGATCCCTTCCTCTTTTATATGCGGATACAATTTCTTGAATTATGAAACCAATGCTCTGTCTTGAGGAATCATTGCCAGGGATGACATAATCAAGTTCGTATAAATTGGAATCGGAGCTAGCCAGTGCTACTACAGGAATTCTCATCTTACGAGCTTCTGCAACAGCGATGTATTCTTTCTTCGGATCCATGACTACTAAAACTTTTGGTAAAGATTTTAGAGTGCTTAGACCTCCAAAATAAAGAGAAAGTTTCTCTATATCACGATCAAAGAGCAGGCGTTCCTTTTTGGTATATTTGCCAAGTTCCCCCTTCTCTCTTTGAGTTGTGAGTTCTTCTAGTCTCGCTATACGCTTTTTAATCTCGCCAAAATTAGAGAGAGTACCACCAATCCAGCGTCCTGCGACAAACGGCATTTCAAGCTCGCGACCTGCCTTCCTGACCGCTTCTCTTGCCTCACTTTTGCCTCCAACCCAAAGGACAAGCACCTTTTCCCTACCCTTGCCTTCTACGAAGGCGAGAGCCTTCTCAAGTTCCTTGCTGGTCTTGGTGAGGTCAAATATTTCTATGTTGTTTTTGGAGCCAAGAATAAATGGTTTTGCTGAAGGGTGTCGGCGGGATTTGACGAAGCCGAAATGAGCCCCAACAGAAAAGAGCGCGTCCACTACGCTACCTTTATTACTATTTTTAGTTTCCTTTGTTTTTTCCATACAGGTTAGAGATTTTAGCAGAAAATAAGAACTTAGACAATAGGCTCACCATACCCTTTTAATGAATCTAATATTGGCTCTATTTCTCCACCCAAAATTTTTTCAATATTGTGCCAAGATTTTTTAATCCGATGGTCAGTTACTCGGTCTTGAAGAATGTTGTAGGTTCTGATTTTTTCCGAACGATCAGCTGTTCCAATCTGAGTCTTTCGGTTGAGAGAGTGCTTGGCGGCCTCTTCTTCTTCTTTCATCATTTCAAGCTTTGCCGAAAGGATGCGCATAGCATTCTCACGGTTTTTGAGCTGACTTCGCTCGGCGGTGGAACGAACGTCAATACCAGTAGGTTTATGAATTATTCTTACTGCAGTTTCAACCTTATTGACATTTTGTCCTCCTGCTCCGCCTGAACGAGAAAACTCTATCTCAAGGTCGGTCGGCTTAATTTCCATCTTAACTTTTTTCCTTATTGGCAAGATGGCAACCGAGGCGGTGGAAGTGTGTACTCTACCCATCTTCTCTGTTTCTGGCACTCTCTGGATACGGTGAACTCCTGTCTCAAAACGCAATTTCTCAAATACTCCTTCACCCCTGATTTCTATTGCTGCTTCTTTGTATCCACCCAAGGAACTTTCTGAGGTATATAAAATTCTTGAACCCCAATTTCTTAAACCAGCGTACATGATGTACATGTCAGAAAGCTCTTTAGCAAAGAGGGATGCCTCTTCCCCACCGGCACCGGCGCGAACTTCTAAGATAATTTCATTTGGAAAAGCATCATTTTCAGGCACTTTTTCGACAGAGAGTATTTTCTCCATTTCCTCAAGCATCATTTCTCTTGATTCTTTATCTTCTGGCGGTAGTCGCAAAAAAGCTTGCGCTAAATACGCTGTTTTAGGGTTATTTTTGTATTTTTCTATATCAAAACTCACTTCTTCTTTGCTTTGGCTTGTCCCGCCGCGGCGGTGGCGCGCTTCTCTTTGAAGCGTTCAACTCTACCGGCAGTGTCAAGAATTTTCTCTTGACCAGTATAAAACGGATGCGTAGCAGACGATATTTCAACACTAAAGAGAGGGTAGTCTTTTTTATCCTTTTTAGACTTTTGAGTTTCCTTGGTTACAACCGTAGAAGGAATGATAAATTCAGTGCCGTTTGAGTTATCAACAAAAAGCACTGGTCTATAGTTCTTTGGGTGGATATCTTTTTTCATAGAAAGCCTATTCTAGCGCCAAATTAAAGGTTTTGCAAGAAATCTATATCTCGCTGAAGTGCTGCCGCTCTTTCCATAACTTTATTGCCATAACTTAAGCCAACATTGGCTCTGCCATTGGTGTAGCAAGTTTTACCGGAATAATATCTACAAGCAGCGGTGCGTTCGTTGGTGTAGTCTCCTGTTGAAGCCCCTAAGTCACCAAGGAAAATTGCCGAAGCCATAATGGCGTCAGCTGGATTCCACGGGTCAGGAGTGTTACTTCCGGTGGCAGAGGCAATCTTTGAAACCATTAGGTTCCAAGTTGAAGGGATAAACTGTGCTGGGCCCATCGCTCCTCCATACCCGAAAGTACTGGAAACTGGGCATGATACTCGTGTCTCATGCGGGTCACGCCCAAGATCTTTCAAGATATTTTCAAGGAGTGGTAAATCTCTCGTTGGATGTATACCATTTGAAAATATTTTTCCCGAATTAACACTCTTTGTCTCACCACTACTGAGGCTTAGTATCACACAAGAACCAACATTGGCGCCCAAATTTGATTCTTGCTGAAGTATTGCCAATATAAATGCCGGTCTTACGCCAGTTTTTTGACTAGCTGCTTCGGCATATTGAAGTGCAGTACCGAACGGGATGGCAACAGAGTCTCTCAAAGGAAAAAGAACTGCTCTAATTTGTGCTGCCTTAGCCTGTTTGTCTGCCAAGACTTGGGCATAAGTTTTTTCCTTGGTTTGGTTAATGGCAAGAAGAGTTTTCTTCTCCGCTTGGTTGACCTCTACCTCCTTTTTAGCCACCTCTATGGCTGCTTTCGCTGCTGACTCGGCTTCCTTTTTTTTATTCAATTCTTTTTTCTCTGCTTCTGTTTGCGTTTTGATACCGCGTAGTTCATCAAAGAGATCGGCTAGAGCCTTTTCTGTGGAAGCATAAGTATCTATATCCACAAAGAATTCTGACAAGTTTTTATCAGAAAGCATTGCCTCAACCAGTGAGTAAGAGTTAATCTCATTAGTTTTGCGCAAAATGTCGGCAATAGCTTGTTTGCCCTTATTTAGGCGAGTATCTAAAACAGAGATTTCTTTCTGTTTTACCGCAATATCTTTTGTCAGGTTGGAGATGGCAATATTTTTACTTTTTATATTGGCTTGGGCAGCGTTAATCTTGGCCGTCAGGGCCGCGATGTCTCTAGAAAACGAAGCGCTGTCTTGTTTAGTCTTATTTAAAATCTCTGTCCATTCGGCAATTTCTTTGTTACAGGCCTCTAGTTCCCTCTCAAGCTGTGCCCTATCTTTACCACCAATTTGATCTGTACAGGCAGCTTGGGCGTGAGCATTATTATTTTGCACAGCAAAAAAGCCCAAAATTAGCAAAAGAGCAAAAACTACTTTAAATGAATTATTGTTTAGGAGCCTCTTTTTTCGCTTCAGTGGGTTTGGCTTCATTGGTTTCTTCTTCAGTTTCTTCTTTACCCTTCTTCTCAACCTCTATCTGTGATAGATCGACGTCTACAACCTCTTCTTCTTTCTCCTCACGTGGTGCTGCTACAAGGGCAACGACTTCTTCAGGATTTTCTTTCAGAGTAACACCATCCCCAAGTTTAATATCTTTGGCCAAAATTTGGTCCTCAAAAGTGGCAAGCGCACCAATGTCTATATTGATACCGTGAGGCAAATCCTTGGGCATTGCTTCTATTTTTACTTTATAGAGAACTTTGACCAATACCCCACCAAGATCTTTAATAGCTGGAGAAACTCCAGTGAATTCTATTGGCAACTCCACTTCTACCTTGTGACCCTTCTCAAAGACGTAAAAATCTGCGTGTCTCGGTGCGCCTGTAACTGGGTCTAGGTCTACGTCTTGAATTAGGCTTTCTTTAATACCTTTTGGTGTTTCTAGGCTAACCACGCTGTATTCTCCGGCTTTCTTCCAGATTTTTAGAAACTCAACTTTAGGAATGGCTATCGCTGTAGATGCTTCTTTTTTACCATAAAAGACTGCGGGAACCTTTCCCGCAAGTCTTACCACCTCTGGTTTTGTATGAATATCCCGTATTTCTGCCTTTAAAGTTAGCATCCGCCCATTCTACTTTATTAGGACACGATATTCAAGACGTCTTTGCCTTACAATTTATTGAATAGTTTTAGTTTGTTTTCTATAACCGCCTCCATCTTTTTGACTCCCTCTGCCATAAATTTATAAGGAGCCACCTCTTCCGATTTGATTCCGATTTCTACTCCACTTTTGTATGCCACTCGTATTTCTGTATTAATGTGAACAATCCTTATCCCCGCTTCTATTGCCTCACGAATGTCTTCGTCGCTATTACCTGATGCCCCATGCAAAACCAAGGGAACACTGACAGCACTAGCTATTTCTCTAATGCGACCAATATTGAGTCGCGGTTCTCCCCCACGGACCATTCCATGAATATTGCCAACCGATGGCGCGAATAAATCTATATCGGTTAACTCAACAAATTTCTTGGCATCTTCGGGTTTTGTCTGCGTTTCTTCCGAGACGCCTTCCGGCACACCCTCCAATATTTTCGACGATTGGCCAATGAATCCCAGTTCTGCCTCAACCAAAACCTTGTCACCCGTGCTTTTAGCATATTCAACACACTCT
The DNA here is from genome assembly GCA_964357635.1 of uncultured Candidatus Saccharibacteria bacterium. Lineage (GTDB taxonomy): Bacteria > Patescibacteriota > Minisyncoccia > Phycocordibacterales > Zambryskibacteraceae > UBA5004. Next base: position 183,454 of record CAYHLZ010000001.1, read on the forward strand.
CTAGTCAAGCGAACATTTTCTTCAAAAGACTTGTCGGCACGGTCTATGATAACCGAATCAAACCCAGCATCTATAGCTTTTTTAGCTTTCTCTACAGAATAAGTATGATCCGCGTTCAAAAAAACCATCAAGCCCTTTTCTCTCTCTACTCTTACTAGAGCAGCAACTTCTTCCAAACCGATAAAATCTCTTTCTCCTTCAGAAACCCCGACAATTACCGGAACACCAAGCTTCTTTGCCACCCCGACGACAGCAGTAAATCCTTCCGAGTCGGAGACATTGAAGTGTCCAATAGCAACTCGCTTTTCTTTTGCCCACCCTAGAGCCTCTCGTAAATTTTTCATTGATTCAATTCTAACATGATATACTTTTTGTATGCATGACTTCATCGCCATAGGAGATATGGTTACCGATGCGTTTATCAAACTCAAGGATGCTAGTGTCCACTGTGACATTAACGAGGAGCACTGCACTATCACCATGGCTTTCGGTGAAAAGATTCCCTACGAATCAGTAGAGGTAGTTAGGGCGGTTGGTAACAGTGCCAATGCCGCTGTTTCTGCTTCAAGACTTGGGCTCTCTTCTGCCCTCGTCTCTAACATAGGAGATGATGAAAACGGTAAGGATTGTCTCAAAAGTTTAAAGAAAGATAACGTTGGAACCGAATTTATCTCTATTCATAAAGGAAAAAAGACTAACTACCACTACGTTTTATGGTATGAGAGCGATAGAACTATTTTAATTAAACACGAAGAATATGATTATCACCTGCCAGAAATTAGTGAACCCAAATGGCTCTATTTGTCTTCTCTGGGAGATAAAACCTTGAACTTCCACCAAGAAATAATTGAGTGGGTTAAAAAACATCCAAATGTTTCTCTTGCATTCCAACCAGGAACTTTTCAGATAAAACTGGGAGCAAGTGTTCTTAAGGATATTTATACTAGAGCAAACATATTCTTCTGTAATGTAGGTGAGGCAGAAAAAATTCTTGGACTTACAACACTGGGAGTAGAAGAGCTCTTGAAACGCATGCATGCTCTTGGTCCAAAGATTGTTGTTATTACCGATGGCCCCAAAGGCGCATACGCTTTTGATGGAGAAAAAATGTGGTTTCTCCCTGAATATCCGACACTGGATGCTCCTTTTGAGAGAACTGGGGCGGGTGATGCTTTTGCCTCCACCACTGTAGTTTCATTAGCTTTAGGAAAAGACCTTACAGAAGCACTTCGTTGGGGTGCAGTTAACGCCATGTCGGTAGTGAGCCAAGTGGGTGCACAAAAAGGCCTTTTAAAACTCGAAGATATTGAGAAATATCTTAAGGATGCTCCAGACTTTAAGGCAAAGTTACTTAAATAAATTTATCGTTTCAGGATTTTATTTACTGCTTTCAAAATATCCTTAGTACCCATATTGTAGTGTTCTATGAGCTCATCTGGTGTGCCTGACTGACCAAACTGGTCATCTACCCCAATAAATTCTATAGGTACTGGAAAATTTTTCGCCAAGCATTCGGAGACAGCACTACCCATTCCCCCTCTAATTTGGTGCTCTTCAACAGTCACAATTCTTTCTGTTGTTTTTGCAAGTGAAATTAAGGCTTTTTCATCTAAAGGTTTTATTGTCGCCAAATTCATCACCAAACTTTCTATACCAGACTTCTCAAGTTCTTTAGCAGCCTCTAATGCCTTATATAAGAGAGCCCCTGTCGCAACAATACCAACTTTAGGATTCTCACTCTGCCAGAAAATTTGTGCTTCACCTATTTTAAAAGGTGTTTTCTCCGTCGTCATAATAGGAGTTTTTTCTCTAGCCAAGCGTAGGTAAACTGGTGTACCAGTTTCTACACTTGCTAAAGTTGCCTTCTTTGCCTCTATAGCATCACAGGGGGAAATAACTACCATACGCGGGATGACACGGGTAATGGCAATGTCTTCTATGGCTTGATGTGTGCCTCCGTCTGGTCCGACAGAGACGCCTGCGTGTGAACCAACAATTTTTACAGGTCTGTTGTTGTAGCAAATCGTAGTACGAATTTGTTCCCAATTTCTCCCAGGAGAAAACATGGCGTAAGAACTTATAAAAGGGATTTTACCCATGGCTGCTAAACCACTTGCGACACTAGCCAGATTTTGCTCCGCCACACCTATTTGGATAAATCTGTTAGGAAACTTATCTGCAAAAAGATTCATTTTGGTGGATTCTGTTAAATCGGCACAGAGCCCAACTACATTCAAGTTCTTCTCCCCTGCTTCCAGAAGCCCTTCGCCGAAACCTTGGCGAATCGGTAATTGCTCGACATTTTTGTCAAACAATTTTGTATTCAGTTTTAATTCTGGGTTTAACATTATTTATAGTGAGTTAGTCGAACTATTGATGTTCGCTTCTTATTTTCCCGCCGAGAGTGCGTAGTTCTCCCAGCGCCACCTCTCCCTGTTTATCAGCGGGTACCTTGTCAGTCGGACCCTTACCTGGTGGATTACCGTGCCAGCGATAGTCGCGCTCAAATTCTGGCACACCCTTGCCAGCAATGGTGTGGGCGATAATGACCGTAGGTTTACCAAACACTGCTCTCGCCTTTTCAAAAGCATCTGCAATTTCTTCAATATTGTGACCATCAATTTCAATAACATGCCAATTCCATGCAAGCCACTTGTTTGAAAGTGATTCAAGAGGCATCACGGTTTCTGTGTAGCCATCAATCTGAATATTGTTTCTATCTATGACAGCAGTTAGATTCTGAAGTTTTTCTTTACCTGCAAGCATCGCTGCTTCCCAAGTCTGCCCAGATTCCAGTTCGCCATCAGAAAGGAGGGCATAAATGCGCCTATCGCTTGTCAGACCATGGTCAATCTTGTCAGAGAGTGCCATACCAACCGCCTGAGAAAGTCCAGAAGCCAGTGGCCCAGAACTTGTCTCTAAGCTAGGCAAGAAGTCTCTGTGCGGATGTCCTTGGAGGCGTGAGCCAAATTTACGAAGAGTTTTGAGTTCTGCTATGGGGAAATAACCCGCATGAGCCATTGTTGAATAAAGCACAGGGCAGATATGCCCGTTTGAGAGGACAACCCTGTCTCGTTCTGGCCAGTCAGGTTTTTTGGGATTATGTTTAAGGGTGTGGAAGAATAGAACCGTAAAGATGTCGGCCATATCAAGCGGTCCTGCGGTGTGTCCAGAGCCAGCAACAATGAGCGCCTCAATAAGTGAGATTCTTATATTGTTTGCTTTTTCCTTGAGCTCAACTAATTTTTCGTCAGTGATTTCCATAAATCTTTGAAACCTGATCCAACAACAAACCTGTCTACCCCCACCTGTTTTAATTTCTCAAAATTGGTCACATTGACTCCCCCATCAACACTTATGACAAGTGTCGGAAACTTTTCTCGAACTATCTTAATTCTATCAAAAATTCTTTCATCTAAGGGATTTCCTTGTTTGCCAATAGTAGCGATACTCATAAGGTGTAAAAAATCTATTTTTGAAACGAACGGAAAAACTTTTTCTAAAGGCACGTGTAGTTCCACCGCCAAACCTATCTCAACCCTGCCTCTAAAAGAGTTAATCTTGTCATTGAGCTCATGAACAATTATTTTTGTGGCACCTCTCTTTATCCAAGTTTCTACAATTTCTTCTGGATGAGAAACCATTAAATGTGCTTCAAAGTTGAGATTTGTTTCTGTCCAAATATCTTTTTTGAGAACATCTATGTGTACCAACTTAAATTCAGATGGTATCTCTTTCAACTTCAAACTAAGGTCGCTTTCGTTTTCGGCTAAGATTGCCGGTATTACTTCAATCATGAATACGAGCCATTTTAGAAAGACGTCTCCTGTGTCGTTCGTTACCAACAAAATCTGTATTCAACCATTCAAAAACAGCTTTCTTCATTTCTTCTTCTGTTATAAAACGCGCGCCGAGCGATAAGATATTTGCATCATTGTGCTCTCTTGAAAGTTTTATGATGGACTCATCTTCTTCTTCAACTACACAATGTCCTTGTCCGTAATAAACGGCAGCACGAACATCGCTAAATTTGTTGGCGGCCATAGCCTCTCCTTGACCAGAACCACCAAAGATAATGCCTTTCAATTCATTTGGTCTTTGTGATATATCTCGTGCCAAGGGAATGATGAAGTCCGGATAATCGTCTTCCTCATTGTATTCAAAGGCACCCTTATCTTCAACCTCATAGCCAAGTTCTTGAAGGTAAGTGATTAACTTTTCCTTTAATCCAAACCCAGCATGATCACTACCAACAAGTATTTTCATATTACTTTTTAATGTGACTTCCTAATTTAATAACATGGTCTAAGAGGGTGTAGCAGTATCCCATTTCATTGTCATACCAAGCCAAAACTTTTACCAAATTACCACCCACTACACGAGTAAGACTAAGATCGGCAATAGAACCATAAGGACTGCCAAGGATGTCGGAGGAAACAAGCTCTTCTTCTGTGGCAGTAAATATCCCTTGCCACCTCTTATCAAGCGCTGCTTTTCTTAAAATATTGTTTACTTCTTCTCTGTCTGTCTTTCTCTTGGATATAAAAGTTATATCAACGAGTGAACCGCTCACTATAGGAACTCTAAGAGCAATACCATCAAAGAGTCCTTGAAGTTTGGTAAAAGCTTTTGTCACCGCAATAGCCGCCCCTGTTGAAGATGGCACAATGTTTTGTGCTGCAGCCCGTCCTTCTCTGAAACCTCTTTTTGACGGTCCATCTACCAATCCTTGAGAGGCGGTATAACCGTGAGTAGTGTTTAAAACCGCTTTCTCAACACCTATTGCTTCATCAAGAATGGCTATCAAAGGACTTCCGGCGTTAGTGGTGCAAGAAGCATTTGAGGTGATAAGGCAAGTTGAAAGTCTTTCTTCATTAATCCCCATAAGGATAGTGCCACCTTCAATGGAAGCATCTGGGTCATCTTTCATTGGTGCTGTAACCACCACTCTCTTCGCGCCAGCGTCTAAATGAGCTTTGGCGCTCTGGAAACTGGTAAAGAATCCTGTGGACTCAACCACCACATCTATATCCAGTTTTTTCCAAGGTAGAAGCGCAGGGTCCTTTTCGGAGATAAATTTCACCTCCTTTTTATCCACCATGAGTTTGCCGTCCTTCACGAGAACTTCAAAATTACTTTTACCGTAAACAGTGTCAAACTTCAGTAGATAAGCAATATTAGAAATATCACCCAAGTCGTTTATAACCACTATTTCAAGCTCCTTGTGTTCCCGAGCCAATTTAAAGAAAGCTCTGCCGATTCTCCCCGCTCCATTTATCGCTACTCTTATTGCCATTTGACTATTATTGTACCACAGCACCTATGTCAATACGATATTTGTTGGCTGACCCGGAAGCTAGTTCAAGCACATATTTTGCCGGCACGCTGGGGTAAAAAACATTTGGATAAGTTTCTGGCTCTACCGCCCTTTCTACGTGCACTACTTGGCCGTTTTCACTAATCCAGATTATATCTATCGCAAACTTCATATCTTTCATCCAGAAACCATGGGTATCCGAAGTATTAAAGATAAAAAACATACCCTCTTTGTCCCCAAGACTCGGTTTTCCAGATAATCCTTGCTGTCGAGTTTCTGCTGTATCCGCAAGTTCTACTTGAAAACTTATATCGTTTATCTTTACGACTTCGCCCACCTTATCCATGTTTACTGGTCTGTTCCATAAGAGATAAACAGAACCAAATATTACTAGGAGACCTAAAAGGAGGAAGAAAAAATTTTTCATGCTCTAAATTATAACAAAAAACCCGCTTGCGCGGGATTTTTGATTCACTCCGTTTGAAACGGGGTTACTTACATTGGTCTGCGGTCGTTGTTGCGAGGTTCAAGCGGGCGAGCAACGTTTACAGTCAATTTTCTTCCTTCGAAGTCTTGACCATTAAACATGTTGATAGCTGCTTGAGCTTCTTTGTCGTTTGACATTTCAACGAATCCGAAACCCTTGCTTCTGCCGGTCATGCGATCAATTATGATTGATGCAGAGGAGACAGCTCCTGCTTTAGCGAAAAGATCACTAAGAGCAGCTTCTGTCGTAGAATATGGAATTCCACCGACGTATAGCTTTGTTGACATTTTATTTGCGCCGACATTATTTTAACCATGTAAGTGTCGGTCCCATCTCATTTCGCGCTCTCTTTCGGTTCTACCTAAAGTAACCTCTCAACGAGAACCTTACATACCACCATTATAGTCTATAGTCAAACTTATGTCAAGCCACCCCTCTTTTCCCAGTTTAAGATTTTCTTTGCCAGCTTGTAGCGCACACTCGGAGTCCAGTCTCTAAGCATATAATTCTTGCCGACTGATGGATCTTGAGCAATTCTTGGCAGATTTCCACCTTTATAAAGTTTCTGTATGATCTCAAGATATAGTTCTTTTGCCTTTTTATTTAATTCTAGAAAAAGATCTCTCGGCCTCTTTGAGATGTCGGCACTCAAAGTTTCAATAACATCACCAGTGTCCACCCCCTCTTTTACGTAGTGGATGGTAGCACCCAAACGGTTTGGCTCGTCATTGATTAAGGCATATTGATTTGCCACTGAACCACGATAATACGGACATAAACCCATATGTAGATTTAGCACCTTCTCTGCCGTGGCAAGAATATCCTTTTTAAGAATAGTATTTCCCCAAACAACAAGAATTTTTGGTTTTATTTTCTTGAGGATTTCTAGAACCTCTGGGCTATTTACAGAAGAGACTTCTATAGTTTTTGTTAGATATGTTTTCTCTGTTTCCACATCTCCAAAATTTCTGAAATATTCCAAAACCTTTTGCGCCGGTTTATTGAATCTCAAAAGTAGCGCGTAAAAAAGTTCTCTTGGTAAAGCAGGTAGTCCAACAGCTCTTTTAAGTCGCCCAATACTCTCAGTAAAAGATTCGTTAAAAATTTTAGACTTCTGAATTATTACAAGTTCTACGCACCCAGTTTTTTTATGGAGAGAGTTTGCAAAATCACGCCTCTCCCCTCCTGGTATCGTGATAACGACAATACTCATGAGTGATGATTTTTACTAGTAGCTTTCTTCCCCCAGTGCTTAAGTTTATTCCAAACACGAGCTCTAACCCCAAGCATTTCTAATCCTAGTATCAAAAGAAAACCTACTGGCGTAAACGGAGTAATGATAGAAAGAAGGCCGACAATGATAAGAGTAGTGCCTGTTGCTCTTATCAATTTAGGACTCTCGGCCCAATACTTCTTTAGACGACCTTTCATAACTTTAATTGTAGCAATTTTATCTCTGTACTAAAAACTTTTTAAGGAAAAGGCGCCCAGTTTGGTGTCTGGGCGCCCCTGTGTTCTGGACGAAAAAAGGATTTAACCTTTGCGCCCGGCGTAGATGCGTCCGCTCCCGTTGGGGCCGCCAGGGATGACATAGATCCAGTAGAATTCCAGCGCTTTTTCGGGGGTGGTTTTGTAATAGGCTGCGACCACCCTCAAAGCAAAGTCTCTTGTGGCATCTGAATCTCCATAGTGATGGCCTTCATTATTGTAGGCATCACCGACGAAGCTCGGCATCTGTTCCCAGCTTTCATCAAGTTCAGGAATCTGCCCAACATTGAATATTGGAACAGTAAGTGGAGAGATTTCCCGTCTTTCTCCGTTGGTGGGCTTTTCAAACATTTCTTTCTCCTTAGGGTTCGGGTGTCTCACTAATATATAGCACAAAATTTACTTAGAGTCAATTTAGAATTTATTTAAAAATGTTCATTGACAAAGATGTCTCTTTGCGGAGAATACAAAAAGGAACAGGCTTAACTGAACAAGGGAGACAGCCATGAAATTAAGTATTAGTCGAAAGCGTAAGGTGGTGTCCTTGTGGATACTTATCCTTTTCGCATTCAGTGTCGGAAACTACATTGCCACTGAACCTGTGGAGTCGGAAAAACCACAACGAGTTCAGAACGCATTGCCACTCTCAACCTCAATCATTCGCGGTGACTACGGCAATATTCACACGGAACAGAGAATGGCCAGAGACGAATTCGAAAGAATCGTTGAGGCCTCTCCGTACGAAGTTGACATCCTGAATGTGAAGTACTTTTTCACCCCAGACGGCTTCATCGTCAAAATCGTCCCTGCTTTCTCGACAAGGCGGAAGACGATACACACGCAGTATCGCTATCTTGCTTTCGTCAGTAGCGATAAGGAGTTCGTTACGTATCTCACTTCAGGGTTTGAGGCATTTGAGCACGAGGTCATCAGGAATGACGAAGTTTTTGAGAGCGGTGCCGAACTAACAGCGCCTGTCGGTGGCACAGAGGTTCCGGTTCTCATTCTCATCAAGACCAAATCTATTTTGACCAAAACCTAGAGTAACAACTGTTTACTCGGCACCCTACCCAAGGGTGCCTTTTGTTAAAAAGAAAGAGGCGGAAAAAGATTTCTCTCGTCCGCCCCCGATGATGTTGTCACCATGTGTACTGACTGGTCAGAAGAACAGCTTAAGTTCCCTTGTTATACCTTTCTTGTCGTGAACGAGAAGCGTGTCCCCAGAACGAGCGAGATCAATCATGTGTTCGTAGAGCTTGAGCGCGTTCTTGGTGACTTCGGCGTAAGAGGATGCCTCCGTCTTGTCTTTGAGTGACCTTAGCCTCTTCATGGACACCGGAGACAATTCTAACTGGACTCTGGTGCTTGTTTTGCTCGGCATTTTTAGCTCCATTCGTTTCTAAAGATTCTGGTGGAGATGGTGAAGCTCAAGATAGAGATGACTATCGTGAGAATTACTTGCGCTCCGATGTACCACATGTAGAGGTATTCCACCATGAGGTACAACAAGAGTGTGTTGCCGATGAGAAAGGAAATGGTCATGGCGACATACAGCGCGAGCTGACGGCCAACCATGTGAGTTCCTTTGTTCTGGACATTCCAGAATTTCTGAAGCGTGAAGTTCAGTCCTGTGTTCAGAACGAACCCAATCACCGCAGAAATGACATACCAGACGCCGAAGTACTCCGTGAGGCCGTACAGCGCAGTGTAATAGGCAATGACGCCGGCGACTCCTACAACGCAGAACCGCACGACTTGCCCGAGGCGAGACGTTTTGGTTCGCATTGAGGATTCCCCTTCTCTGATTGTTGAAATGTGCGGTTCGGTTAGTAAATTATCAGGAATAACCTTAAAAATCAAACAATTTCAAAAACTTTTATTTTGGACGTGGCGCCGGAGATGAGTCGGACTTGCAAGCGAGAAACTTTAAAATGTTCAGCTAAGATTTTTATAATTGCTTCATTGGCGCGACCTTCCACAGCTCGTTCTTTGACGGAAACTGTGTAAAATTCTTTACCGTCAGGCATGAGCTTAAGCGGTGGAAGAACAATCTTGTTTTCCTTTGCTCCCGGCTTGGCTTTAACAAAAATTTTCATTGGCGGAGGCGAAGAGATTCGAACTCTTGAGAGCTTGCGCCCTACACGCTTTCCAAGCGTGCGCACTAGACCACTATGCGACGCCTCCTAAGTAATTTTTTAACTTTTCCTTTAACACCTCTCTGCCATGACCGCTCTTAAAGTATTTTTCTGCGATACGAGCGTCTGTCTTATTAAGATACGCTTCATAGAACACTAAATCAAATTTTCCGTTCCTAGATGCAAAAGATGAACCCCTTGCTTGATGTTCCCTTATTCTCCTTTTTAAATCTTCTGTGTAACCATAGTAAAATTTACCATTGGATCTAAATCTTAATACGTAGAAGTAAAACATCTTCTAATCCTAAATCCGCCTCCTCGGCGGATGCGCCGGAGAGGCGCAAGCAAATTTTCAAGAAACTTCCGAATACCTAACCACTTTATTTCGTCCGCCGTGTTTTGCAGCATAAAGTGCTTTGTCAGCACGCTTAACAAGCTCTAGAACATTAACTCCCGTTTCGGAAGAAGCAATGCCGGAGCTTATAGTTATGCGCAAATCTTCTAGTTCTGGAAAAACTATTTTCTCTATCGTTTCCCGTATTTCCTCCGCCTTGTCTCTAGCATCAGATTCGTCTGCACCCAAGAGAGATACGACAATCTCTTCCCCACCCCAACGTGAGGCAGTATCCCCTGTTCTTAAGCCACCTTGTATAGTTTCTGAAACTTTTTTTAAAACTATGTCACCGGTTTCGTGCCCGTATTTATCATTCACCGACTTAAAGTGATCTATATCAAAAAAGATAATGCCAATGTTTTTGAACCCGAACCATTCTTTTCTTTTTCCTTCCTTGTTTTGTGCTATAGCTCTTAAATAGACATCAAGTTCTTCTTCAAAAAAAGCTCGGGTTTTGAGTCCAGTAAGCGCATCATGGATAAGATCTTTTTCCAGGCCATGAACCTGCGCCTCAAGTTCGGTTATCCGGTTTTCCAGATTGTTGTTTTCTTTCATATATTTTTTACTCCAACAAGGGCGCTAACTCTTTCTTCCACAGGTGGATGGGTCATGAAAAGTTTGTGTAAACCAGAAATCCTTTTTTCACCAAACGGGTTTGATATGAAAAGATGTGCTGTTGCATCGTTGGCGGTCCTCATGGGTGTCGGCACCGAACTAATCTTTTTTAAAGCACTTGCCAATCCTTCCGGGTAACGGGTCAGAAGTGCGCCACTTGCATCCGCCAAGAATTCTCGTTTACGTGAAATAGCTAAACGAATAAGAGTGGCTGCTAATGGCGCAAGTATGGCAAATATCAGTCCCACCAGTACTATGACAGCACCCGCTCTACCGTTGTCTCGCCCACCACCCCCATGAATTCGTGAACGTAAAAAGATATCTGATACAAGAGTAATAAACCCCGCAAGTACTACGACCACTGTGGAGAGAAGCATGTCACGATTACCAATATGAGAGAGCTCATGTGCAATTACACCTTCAAGTTCATTTTTTTCTAAAATAGAAAGTAAACCTGTTGTTACTGCTACAACGGCATGGCTCGAATCTCTGCCTGTGGCAAATGCATTTGGAGCGGAGTCTTCAACGATATAGAGTTTTGGCATCGGCAGACCTGCAGCGATGGAGAGGTTTTCTGTAGCATTCCACAGGTCAAAATACTCTTGTCTCGTGGCTAGTCTTGCTTTGTGTAATTTTAAAACAATCTTATCTGAAAACCAGTATGAGAAAATATTCATAAAGATAGCGAAGAAAACTGCAAAATATAAAATACCTGGGCTTTCAAAATAGTAAGAAATAAACCAGCCCAGAACAATGACTAGGGCAAAGAAGAACGTCATCAGGAACCAGGTTTTAAGGATGTTCCTGTCTTGGTGAGTGTATAGATTCATAGACACCCCGCTACTTGCCCCGCCATGGCGGGGTGAAGCGGGGCAAGCTTAGAACTTAACTTCAACTGGGCTACGGCCTGCTATCTCCTCAAGTTCAAAGAATTCCATTTTGGCAAAATGAAATGCCTTAGCAATAAGGTTTGAAGGAAAAGATTCAACAGAAGTGTTCAAGTCACGAACATTGGTGTTATAGAAACGTCGCGCAGCCTGAATTTTATTTTCAGTATCAGATAATTCTTTCTGAAGTTCAAGAAAGTTGGTGTTCGCCTTAAGGTCCGGATAAGCTTCAGCAACGGCAAAAAGAGATTTGAGAGCTCCTGTTAGCATGTTTTCTGTCTTACTTTTTTCTGCGAGGTTTCCAGCACCCATGGCAAGCGCGCGCGCCTTGGTAACATTTTCAAATGCGCTTGATTCGTGCTTCGCGTAACCTTTTACAGAATTAACAAGGTTTGGGATAAGATCGTAACGGCGCTTGAGTTGAACATCAATATCTGCCCATGCTTCTTTAGCCCTGTTGATAATGCGGATAAAGTGGTTGTAAGCAAAAATTACCCACAAAACGAGAAGGGCAAGAATTGCTAAGACAATAAATGTTAATGACATATCTTTATTATAACAAAATTAATAGTCTAATCCAGTATCTCTAGAAGATTTTTCTTGTTTTGGTTCTGGTTCATCTGCAATAGCTACTTCAGTTGTAAGAAGTATGGCAACTGCAGAAGCAGCGTTTTCCAAGGCACATCTCGTAACTTTTACTGGATCAATAATGCCCGCCTCAAACATATCTGTGACAAAAGTATCGGTAAGCGCATCATAGCCTGAGTTTGCCCCACCCTTAAGCACTTCGGCGAGCACCACACCCTCTTCTTTGCCCGCATTTTTGGCAATTTGGCGGAGGGGTTCTTTGATAGCTTCAACGAGAGCCATGTAGCCAGCGGAAAATTCGGCGGATTCTGCATTTTCGTGAGCAAGTTTAGCTTCTTTTGATTCTTTGTATTTCGCCTCAATTTTTTTTGAAACCCTTGCAAGCGCACTTCCCCCACCCGCCACTACCCCTTCACTGATAGCTGCTTTAGTAGCATTAACAGCGTCTTCAATTTTAAGCTTGAGATATTTTATTTCCGTTTCTGTGGCTGCTCCAACTCTTATCACTGCCACTCCGCCAGAGAGTTTACCAATACGTTCATCAAGTTTTTCTATATCAAATTTTGAAGTAGTTTTTTCTCTTTGACTCTTGAGGCTCTCTAACCTCAAACTTATTGCAACTTTATTTCTCTTGATACCACCGATTAATGTTGTACTGTCTTTAGTTGATACAACTCGTTTGGCGCTGCCCAACATTTTTAACTCTGCAGTTTCTAGTTTAAGCCCTGTTTCATCAGAAATTACTTGAGCACCAACAGTAACCGCTATATCTAGAAGCAACTCCTTTTTCTTATCTCCAAATCCTGGTGCTTTTATTGCAAGGACATTGAAACTACCTCGGAGCTTATTAACCACAAAGGTCGTCAGTGCTTCCCCATCAACATCTTCAGCAATAATTACTAAATCTTTTTTACCACTTGCTACCAGCTTCTCAAGAAGTGGCAAAACATCTTTAATAACAGAAATTTTCTTATCTGTTACAAGTATCATCGGATCTCTGTATTCTGCCTCCATGCGTTCTGTATTGGTTATCATGTAGGGAGAGAGGTAACCTTTATCAAACTCAAGTCCCTCAACTATTTCTGACTCTACGCCGAAAGATTGTGACTCTTCAACAGTTATCACTCCATCCTTACCAATTTTCTTAATAGTATCGGCTATGATACTGCCAATTTCTTCAGATTCGGCTGCAATAGTAGCCACTTGTTTAACCTCACTGTCTGCTTTAATGGGTTTTGCCATTCGTTTAAGTACTTCCACGGCATCTTTGGTCGCAGTTTCTATGCCACGACGTATACCCATAGAATTTGCCCCAGAAAGAGTTTTTTTAAAGCCAGCTTCAACGAGTGCTTGGGTGATAATCACTGATGTAGTGGTACCGTCCCCTGCTGTGTCGTTGGTTTTAGATGCCACTTCTTTTACAATCTCTGCGCCCATGTTTTCGAACTTATCTTTGAGAGTTATATCTTTGGCGATAGTCACGCCGTCGTTAGTTATCATTGGACTGCCGTAACCTTTATCCAAAACAACATTTCTCCCCCTAGGTCCAATGGTTACTCTTACGGCATCTGCGACCTTGTCTACTCCACGTTTAAGAGCTTCACGGGCATCTTGATTGAAAATGATTTGTTTTGCCATAAATTATTTAATGACTGCTAAAACATTATCTTCTTTCAATAAATAAAGCTCTTCTCCGTCTTGAGAAACTTCATCATATCCATACTTAGAAAAAATGATCGTATCCCCCACCTTTATATTTATCGGCACAAGTTTACCCTCTAACCACTTACCTTCCCCAACCGCCAGTACCTTGCCTTGGGCAGACTTCTCTTTAGTAACGGTATCGGGCAAAATAATACCGTAAGAAGGAGTTTTGCCGCTTGTTTTCCGAAGTGCTTCTTCTGTAAAGGGGCGAACCAAAACTCTGTCTCCTAAGGGCTTTATTTGAACTTTTGTTGTTTTGAGAGCTTTTTTCATGCGCGTATTGTATCTGAAAAATTGCGTTCGTCAAAGTTGCCCACTATGCTCAATTTATGTTAGTATAATCGGGTATAAGTTATGGTCCAGATTCTTCCATATATTCAGATTGTCTTGAGCATTCTTCTCGTTGTTGGAATACTCCTTCAACGTTCGGAGGCAAGTCTCGGTTCCGCTTTTGGAAGCGAGGGTGCATTAGGAGGGCGCTTTATGCGTCGCGGGCTTGAAAAAATTCTTTTCAACGCCACTATAGTGATAGGCATACTTTTTGGTCTATCTGCCTTTGCCAGTCTCCTTCTCAATAGATAAGTAACCGATGAATTACAAAGAATTGCAAGTGTCTCTCTTGAGGCGCTTCAGTATGCCAAAGGAACGTTCAATGCGGGTAATCTTGCGTTCTTTTACTATTGCGGAAAAAGCTGTTTTCTATTTCTTCACTCTAATTTTTATTCTTTCCAGTCTCCTGCTTTTGTTAAAAGTTAGCAATGCTTTTCAGGTTGAGGTGCCCATTCGTGGTGGCACATTGACCGAGGGTGTAGTTGGAAACCCGCGTTTTATTAATCCAGTTTTAGCAATTTCTGAAGCAGATAAAAACCTTACTGCCCTAGTGTATTCTGGTTTAGTACGCATTACTCCAGATGGAAAAGTTGAGAATGATTTGGCAGAATCCGTAGAAATTTCTCCCGACCGTAAAGTTTATACTGTGAGTCTAGACAAGGACGCACGTTTCCACGATGGCACTCATCTAACAGCCGAAGATGTTGTCTTTACCATACAAAAAATTACTGACGCAAATATAAAGAGTCCAAGGAGAGGAAACTGGGATGGGGTTAGCGTGGAGAAAGTAGATGAACAAACCATAATCTTTACTCTCAAACAGGCGTACACCCCTTTTATCTACAACCTGACCATAGGCATTTTGCCAAAAAATATTTGGAAAAATGTCTCCGATGATGAGTTTTCTTTCAGTCAATTTAATACTCTACCAATAGGTTCTGGGCTTTATAGAGTTGAGAATGTTGAAAGAAACTCTGGTGGCATACCAAACTTGTACGTGTTGGTGCCTTCTGAAAATGCTCTTAGCAGAGCGCCCTTTGTTAAAAATTTGGTCTTTAAGTTTTACCCAAGCGAGACAGAGCTTATTGACGCTTATAATGGTGGTGCAATTGAAAGTATTGGAGGCATTTCGCCAGAAAGAGCAATAGAGCTTGAGTTAAATAATTCTCGCATTATCTCTTCTCCCCTGCCTAGAGTCTTTGCTGTTTTCTTTAATCAGAATCAATCTAAGGTACTTCTAAACAAAGAAGTGCGTCAGGCCTTAAACCTTGCAAGTCCCAAGGAGTTAATAGTTGAAAAAGTGCTAAATGGATACGGTACGCCAATAGATGGACCTCTTCCGGCCGGAGTTTATCCTTGGACTAGTGGCAGAGATACAAAGGCACCTCTTGAAGAAAGAATTGAAAGCGCCAAAACACTTTTAGCGGAAGCTGACTGGAAATTTAACGAAGAAACAGGTGTACTTGAAAAAAAATCTAAGTCGGGTACAATAAGTCTGTCGTTTTCAATCTCTACTGGTGACGCTCTAGAACTCCAAGCCGTAGCAGAAGAACTTGTTACTAGTTGGCAGAAACTAGGTGCTAAGGTAACCGTTCAAGTCTTTGAGACAGGAGATCTGAATCAAAATGTCATCCGTTCGAGAAACTTTGACACCCTTCTTTTCGGTAAAGTCGTTGGTAGAGATGCTGACTTGTATCCATTCTGGCACTCATCTCAAAAGGCTGATCCAGGATTAAACATTGCTCTTTATACCAATAGTCGTGCCGACAAATTGCTAGAGGCAGCTCGAAGTGCTGACAAACCAGAAGAGGTTGAAGAGAATTACAAAGCGTTTGCTGAAGAGTTAAGAGTTGATATGCCAGCAATCTTTCTCTATACACCAAGTTTTCTTTATGTGGTACCTGAGAAGATAAAGGCAATTTCCCTCAACTCTCTAACTGTTTCTCAAGATAGATTCTTGGGTTTGAGAGATTGGTATATAGAGACAAGTATGGTCTGGAAAATATTCGTTGATTAAAATCTATTAAAACATGAACAACTCATTTAGTAGTGGTATGCGCCACAAAAACATTCGTAGGAGGTCAAATGCTCCTGTGGCAGCAAAAAAGCCTCATGATATTATTCCCCCACTTGCGGAAGGAAATATAAGAATTATTCCACTGGGTGGAGTAGAAGAAGTTGGTAGAAACATGACGGTAGTTGAATATGGTGACGATATTATCGTCATGGATGCCGGTATCAAATTTAGCGACCACGAAACACCGGGTATTGACTATATTTTGCCCAACATTAAATATCTTGAAGAGCACAAAGACAAGATAAGAGCTGTTATCATCACCCACGGTCACCTAGACCACATTGGCTCTATCCCTTATGTGCTAAATCGTTTCGGCAATCCACCTATCTACACTAGAGAATTCGGCTCTCTTCTTATCCAGAAGCGTCAAGCTGAATTTCCTCAACTTCCTCCTCTTGATATAAAAATCGTTGAGGCCAATGATAAATTTATCCCCATAGGAAAACATTTTAAAGTTTGCTTCTTTGGCGTTACTCACTCTATCCCTGATTCTACCGGAGTTATCATTGAGACTCCTCACGGCGATATCGTCAACACCGGTGACGTTCGTATAGAAAACGAAGATGGTGTACCAGACGAGACGGAGATAGAACATTATAAAAAGTTTAAGGATAGAAAAATTCTTCTTTTCTTGATGGACTCAACTGGTATAGAAAAGCCGGGGTTCTCCCCTTCCGAGAAAGTGATTGTAAAGAATATTGATGGCATCGTGGCAACTTCACCCGGTCGTATTATCTTGGCAACCTTTGCTTCACAAGTTGAACGAGTTATTGAGTTTATAAAAATAGCGAAACATCACTCAAGAAAAGTCTTTATTGAAGGCAGGGCCATGAAGACCAATGTTGAAATCATCAAACATTTAAATCTTGTTGATGTTGCTCACCTTTGTCCAATTGAAGACATTACGAAATACCCAAAGAATAAGGTCATGATTATCACCACAGGTGCTCAGGGTGAGGAGTATGCAGCTCTCATGCGTATGTCAAACAGAACGCACAAACAGATTCGTCTTGAGTCAACCGACACCATAGTCCTTTCTTCTTCTGTAATTCCAGGCAACGAACGCGCTATTTCAAAGCTTAAAGACAATCTTTATAGGAATGACTCTAAAATCATTACTTACCTAGATTCCGACGTTCACACCTCTGGTCACGGTAAGCGTGGAGAAATTGAGTGGCTACACAAGCAAATTCCTTATAAATTCTTTATGCCAGTACACGGTAACCACTATATGCTCAAAATGCATGCGGAACTTGCGACAAGAATCGGTTGTCCACGAGAAAATATTATTGTGCCAGACAACGGCAGTATTATTGAGCTTCAAGATGGAGGTAGCAAATATGTCAGACTTGCGGAGAAAGCTCCGTCGGAAGATATGGTTGTTGAAGGACTCTCTATTGGTGACATTTCTGAAGTAGTTATTAGGGATAGAAAAATGCTTGCTGAAGATGGAATCTTTGTGGTTATTGCACTGGTTAATACCCGCACAGGACACCTCAAGAAGTCTCCAGATATAATCGCGCGTGGCTTTGTTTACTTGCGGGAATCTCAAGAACTACTTTCCGAGGCCAGACACTTAATCAAACGCTCTATTGAAAGCACGACCGTCGGCGCTAATCCTATTAACTTTGATTTTGCAAAGAATGCTGTTGTTGAAGACGTATCACGTTTTCTCTTCCAACGTACAGCCAAGGCTCCAATAGTTATCCCAGTTATTTTAGGCGCATAGGTTAAAATTTGGGCTATAATTAGTTCATGAAAAGGTTTGTACCGGTCTTTGTCATCACTGTTTTTCTATCGTTTCACTATGGCGCAATTCTTTATGTAAACTCGTCTCTTTTGGGTAAGTTTTTTAACCAAAACACTGTTAGCCTGCTTTTCATATTGGGTGCCGTGGCAAGCTGTATTTTGTTTCTTTTTACCGCACAGTTGATTGAATGGTTTGGTAAGCGCCTGCTTCTCCTAATCCTTCTTTCTGTTTCCACTCTTACAACTCTTGGCTTAGCTTTTGCCCAAACCGGCGCTAACGCAGCAGTCTATTTCTTGGCTCACGAATGCGTATTACTTACAATCTATTACTGTCTAGACATTTTTCTTGAAGAAGTCTCTCTAGATGGTAATACTGGTGAAGTTAGAGGCATTTATCTGACCCTTATTAATCTTGGAATAGCCGCTGGACCAATAATACTTTTAATCTTTGGCGATGATGAGACATTTAAACCTATTTATATACTTGCCACTGTTTTACTAATAGTTCCACTTGTTATGACTATTTTTACTTTAAAATCTCGTATGCCAAAGTGGCACGGGATAACCCACAGACACATTTTCCTACCTTTTAGAGCTTGGTGGAGACACGGGGCACTAAGACGTATAACTATTGCCAGACTTATACTTGAATCCTTTTTTGCTTTTATGATTATTTATACACCGGTTTACCTTCATAATAATCTTGGTTTTGAATGGTCGGAGCTTGGTATTATTTTTACCGTAATGCTTCTACCTTTTGTACTTTTTCAGTGGCCTGCTGGTGAACTTGCTGATCGCTACTATGGCGAGAAAGAAATTTTATGCATTGGATTTTTAATAACTGCCTTATCTCTAGCGGTTATGCCGTTTCTAGGAAAGATATTTATGGCATGGCTTTTCATCCTTTTTGTTTCAAGAGTTGGCGCAAGTTTTGTTGAGATAATGACTGAAAGCTACTTTTTCAAACACGTTGGACCAAGAGACACTGGGCTTATAAGCATTTTTCGTCTCACCCGCCCCGTAAGCATCATTTTGGGCGCGGGAGCTGGGGTTCTAGCACTAAGTTTCCTCACCTTTGAACAAGTATTTTTTGTCTTGGCGGCAATTGTATTATTGGGCCTTAAGGTAAGTTTGGCTCTTAGAGATACGAAATAAATATTTATTTTTTCTTTGCCTTCGCTACCTTTATAAACATAGAAAAAAGTGGGTGGGGAGAGAGTGGTCGAGCCTTAAATTCTGGATGAAACTGGGTCGCTAGGAAAAATGGATGAGCTTTTTGTGGCAACTCCACTATTTCACAAAGCTCGCCATTGGGAGATATTCCAGAGAAGGTCATTCCGGCTTTAGTTAGTCTTTCAACAAACTTTGGATTTACCTCAAAACGATGCCTATGTCTTTCTGAGATTTTAGTTGTTCCGTAAGCCTTAAACGCAAGGGTCTTTGGCTTTATCACTGCTGGATAAGCACCAAGACGCATGCTGCCACCCAGTTTCTTATCTTTAATCTTATCTTTCTGATCCTCCATCACATCTATAACAGGATGTTTAGTAAATCTGTCTATTTCCGTTGTATTGGCATCTTTCAATTTAAGAACATTTCTTGCATATTCAACTATTGCCAACTGCATGCCATAACAAAGCCCAAAGTAAGGAATCTTTTTCTCCCGAGCAAATTTTATTGCACTTATAATTCCTTCTACCCCCCTAGCACCGAAACCTCCAGGAACTATTATGCCGTCATAGTTTTTAAGTTCTGAAACTTTACGCTTCCCTGTTTCATAATCTTTTGCATTTATCCACACTAATTCTGGTTTTACGCCTTGGTAAGCTGAAGAAATTCTCATTGCCTCTATAACCGACACATAAGCGTCAGAGAGTACAAAATCTCCTGTGTCAAAGTACTTACCAACCATGGCTATTTTTAATCCCCTCTTGGCTCTCTTGGTATAAGAGACAAATTTTCTCCAAGCCAAGAGGTCCTTTTTCTTAGATTTTAGACCAAATTGTCTTAATATTTTCTGACCCAACTCTTCTTTCTCAAAATTTATAGGCGCATCATAAATACTGTCAATGTCTGGTGCTGGAATAATATTTTCACTTAGAACGCCTGTTGCTAAGGCAATTTTTTCCTTCCGTTTCTCATCAATGGGCATTTCGCTTCTTGCGATAATCATATCTGGTTGAATACCATAAGAATTTAGTTGACGAATAGCATTTTGTGTAAGTTTGGTCTTCATTTCTCCAAGTTTTCTTGGTATGGGTAGATATGAGACCATAACAAACATTACATTCTCGGGTTCTCTTATTTTGAGTAACCTTGCCGCCTCAAGAAAGATAGCATTCTGATACTCTCCGACCGTACCCCCGATCTCCGTTATTGTGATGCCTGCTTTAGTTTTCTTTACAGAATTGTTGATACGAAGAAGGATTTCTTCCGTGACGTGATAAACAGGTTCAACGCACTTGCCGTTGTATCCAAGGGCACGTTCTTTATCAATAATATGTTTTAAAACCATGCCATTGGTTAAGTAATTTTCCGAAGGCATGTCTACATTCAAGAAACGTTCGTAATTGCCCATATCTTGGTCAGTTTCAAGACCAGAATCAAGCACAAAGACTTCTCCATGTTCAACAGGATTCATGGTGCCTGCATCAACATTTAGATATGGGTCTGCTTTTATCAGACTGATTGAGAAACCCTTTGATTGAAGAATAGCTCCGATTGAAGAAGTAGCGACACCTTTGCCAACTCCCGACATTACCCCACCTACGACAAAGATGTATTTATGCCGTTTCTTCATCTTGTTTCCATTGCAAAACATTATATAGGAAGCGTTGAAAATCATCCAACTTTCGGATAGTGTGTAGTCTATTGCGGGATCGTCTAATGGTAGGACATATGCCTCTGGAGCATATTATCTTGGTTCGAGTCCAAGTCCCGCAGCAAGGTGTTTGTTTTGTGATGTATAATATGAACATATGAGAAGCATCGGTGAGAAGTGCGGAGTTTTTGGTGTCTATGGAAAAGGTTTAGATGCAAGTCGTCTAACCTTTTTTGGTTTGTACGCTCTCCAACACAGAGGACAAGAAAGTTCTGGTATTGCCTCTGGAGATGGTAATAAGATTCGCTGTTTTAAAGATACAGGGCTCGTGGCACAAGTATTCAACGAAGAGGCTATATCTAGTCTTACGGGCCATATTGCTATAGGACACAACCGCTACTCAACCTCTTCTGGTACGGGTATTAAGCACGCCCAGCCCATAGAAACAGAAGGTGGAAGCATGGTGCTTGCTCACAACGGCAATCTTCCCAACCTAGACAAACTTCAAGATTTTTTAAAGAAAAAAGGAGTTGTTGTCGCTGAAGTTTCTGATTCAAAGATTGTTTGCGAAGCAATTCATGCCCTAACCAAAGAAGGTAGGGAGATAGAAAAAGCTGTTGAAGAAGTCTTCCAGCTTATTGATGGCGCTTTTTCTATCCTCATAATGACAAAGGATAAACTCATCGCTATTCGCGACCACTTTGGAATCCGACCATTCTCTATTGGCAAATTAAATGGCGGGTTTATCTTCTCATCCGAAACATGCGCTTTTCACCCCATTGGAGCTACATTTCTAAGAGACGTTTTGCCGGGAGAGATGGTCATAGTGGATGAAAAAGGTTTAAGAAGTAAACAAGTTCTTCAGAGTAATCAGAAGCTAGACATTTTTGAATTCGTCTATTTTTCTAGACCCGATAGCGTTCTGCTTGGTAAATCTGTCTATGAAGTCCGAAAAAAATTTGGTGTTAAGTTGGCCAAAGAATATCCCATAGAAGCTGACGTTATTATCCCTGTGCCAGAGACAGCCATACCTGTTGCTATCGGGTATGCCAACTCTTCTGGTATTCCTTTTGAAGCTGGACTTATAAAGAGTCGTTATATCCACAGAACATTTATTGAGCCAGAGCAACATATCCGAGAACAGGGTGTTAAGTTGAAACTTGCTCCACTTAGAGAAGTTATTGAGAATAAGCGAGTTATTGTGGTGGATGACTCAATAGTGCGAGGCACAACTTCAAAACAGATTGTAAAAATGCTTTTTGATACTGGGGCCAAAGAAGTTCACTTCCTTGTCTCTTCCCCGCCAGTAAAGTTCCCTGACTTTTACGGGATAGATCTTCCTCGTAGAGAGGATTTATTAGCATCAAAAAAGTCTATAGAAGAGATGAACAAGTATCTCGGTTCTACTTCACTTAACTTCCTTTCTTATAAGAGCATGATAGAAGCAACTGGTGTGGATGAATCTTCTTTTTGTACCTCGTGCTTTACGGGAGTTTATCCGATTGATGTAAAAAATGCTATAATCAGAGAGAAAATTTGATGCAAAACTATTACGCAAGTAGAGACCACGAGAAGATGAAAGAGGTTCTAATGTCCCCAGATAGAGAGGGTCCAGCTATTCACTACTACATGATTCGCGGAGGAAGTGAAAAAACCAATATCACTGTCTGGGAAATGGGTTTAATTGGTCGAGAATATATTAAAACCTATGGACATTATCATGTTGGTGATGTAAATGAAAAATACACTGTTCTTCAAGGAAAAGGCATCATTATTATCCAAGAAAGGTCTTTGGACGTTAACGGTATTCCTATTGATGATGAAATAAGTAATTTTAGTGCCAAATTTGTGAAGAGTGGAGACGAGATAAATATACCTAAAAATGCTGGACACTTAATGGTAAATGTTGGTAAAGTTTGGCTCGTAATGTCTGACAACTCCCCAGTCAGTTTTGAAGAAAAAGATCCTGTGAGCCTACCAGGACATGCCGATTACGAACCCTTTCGCAAACTTAGAGGAGCTGCTTACTATGTGGTAGAAAAAGACGGTAAACCCACTCTAGTGAAGAATCCTAATTATAAAAAAGTTCCAAGTGCCAGTATTTCTAATCACCCATAATTACCTCCACATTGTAGATTTTGCCGTCTGATGACAGGATAATCTCTTTTGAGTCCAACATTTTACCATTTACCGCTATAGACTTAACTCCGCGACTCAATCCTAAAGGATTTTTGACAGTTATTTTATAGCTGGTTGATTTGAAGAAATAAGAAACCTTAAACTCTTTCCAGTCTTTGGGGATGCATGGATTTATAATTAATTTTGACTTAGAGATTTTAATACCCAAAATAAACTCTAAAGTTGTTCGGTACATTAGCCCCGCAGCACCGGTGTACCATGTCCAACCGCCTCGCCCTTCATATGACGGTTTTGAATAAATATCTGATGCAACTACATATGGTTCAACTCTATATTGAGTCACCCCTTCTGGACTTCTTGAACGATTAATCGGATTTATAAGGTCAATGATGTTTTTTGCCTTGTCCCCTTCTCCTAAGGTAGCAAAAGCCTGTGCCACCCATAGAGCCGCATGGTTATATTGAGAACCATTTTCTCTCACTCCAGGCGGGTAATCTCCTGTATAACCCACACGCATAGATGACTTTGCTATAGGGGGCGCCAATAACTTCAAAAGTTTTTTGTCTGGCATCAGATATTTTTCTACTGCGTCCATGGCCTCTCTTGCCCTTTCTTCTGTGCCAGCCCTACTTAAAACTGCCCACGACTGAGTAATTGAGTCAATTTTTATTTCTTCGTTTAAGTGGGACCCTAGTGGCGCGCCATCATCAAAGTAAGCTCTTCTGTACCAAGACCCGTCCCAGCCGTGAATCTCAAGCGCATTTTTAATTGATTCGGCAATATTTCTATATTTATCAAGATGTTCAACATCATTTAATTTGGTACAAACTTCAGAAAATCTAGTCAAAATTGAATACAAGAAAAACCCAGACCAAACACTCTCTCCTTTACCATTAATTCCAACTTCATTAAATCCGTCGTTCCAGTCCCCTTTACCAATAAGAGGTAGTCCGTGTTCGCCGAAGAATAACGACTTATCAATAGCACGCGTACAGTGCTCAAATAGCGAATACTTACCTTTTGTTATTTCTGGAACACCCACCCACTCTTTTTTGTTTTTAAAGTCTAGAGCTGGTCCTTCTAGAAACGGCATTCGCTCGTCAAAAATACTGAAATCACCGGTGATTTCAACATAAGAACATACTATATGTGGTAACCACAACTGATGATCTGACATAACAGAACGCATGCCGAAATTATTATGTTCATGCCACCAAGTCTGCACATCACCTTCCACAAATTGATGCTCGGCAGCATCAAGAATCACTTTTCGCACTAAATCAGGATTAGAATAGATAAATGCGGTTATATCTTGCAGTTGGTCTCTAAAGCCAAAGGCGCCAGATGGCTGTGAATATCCGGCTTTTGTAAATATTCTTGATGATAGGATTTGATAAAGAATCCAGTCATTAAACATGATGTCTAGAGACTCGTCGGGTGTAGAGATTGTAATGCTTCTAGAAATTTGGTCCCAATATCGTTCAACTTGGGCTAGCGCCTCTGTTATCTTTGGTAACTTACGATAAGTGGTTACTAGTTTGCGTATTTCCTCAATGTTTTCCCCTTCTCCGAGAAGAATAAGAACGCTCTTTTCTTCGCCAGACTTAAGATTGACTACTGTCTGAAGGCTCACGCTGTGGTCAGGTTCATATTTAATCTCATTAGAAAGTTTTTCTTTCTTTAGCGCCTCTGGAGATTTCACACTACCGCCTCGCCCAAAAAATTCTTCTCTACTTGTTGAGATAGCGTAATTCCCCTTGTTCATGTCAAGAAAAACTAAATTCCCTTGAAAATGGTTTCTGACAATGTTTTGTGTTATGACTGCCTTTGTCTTGTTGTCTGTACTCGTTATGAGAGAGCGTTTAGTTTGTTCGTAATTTACACCTAGTACCAACTCAAAAAATCCTGTCACAGAAAGATTTCTTGTTTCAGTTCCAGTATTTTTTATTGTGAGTTTAAAAATCTTTATTTTCTCCGTTGTGGGAACAAACATAAGCAGTTTGTGCTCCAGAGAACCGCGCTTATGCTCAAAAGTAGAGTACCCTCGCCCATGTTTTACAGTGTATGAGCGATCTTCTCCCAAGGGATAAGGAGTTGGAGACCACAGTTCTCCAGTTTTTTCGTCTCTAATGTAGAGAATCTCACCAGAAGCATCTAATAAACTATCCGCGGCCCAACTTGTCAGCCTGTTGTCGTAACTGTCAACAGACCAAGTATGGCTCGATCCCCCCTCGGACACCATAAATCCAAACTGAGGGTTAGAAATAACATTAACCCAAGAAGCGGGAGTTTTAAGGTCTTGAGAGAGATGCATTACATATTCTTTTTTAGTCTCATCAAACCCACCTAAACCATTGTAAAAAGATAAAGAATTTGATGGCTTTAGTGCCACTTCTTTTTCTGGCAACTCTTTACTTGATTTGAAAATGTTTGGCAATGGTTTGATATTCGGCTTTCTATTTCTTGTTTTTATTTGATATTCAAGGTTACCTTCCTCACTATCAAAAATTGCCGAGGCGTTAAAGAGTATAGAGTGTCTGTCTTCTACTGACATGAAATTTGTTTTCAAGTGAAAAACCTTACCGTTACTGTGATTATTTTCAACTAGTTTGTTGTAGCGAATGATGAAATCAATCTCGTCATGTAGTGTTTTTATATACCCACCAGGATGTTCGTTGTAGATAACTATGTCAATATTTAGACCTTTGTATGTTAAATATCGGTAGCAGAGTAAAACGTTTTTAATAAAATTAATATCTTCTATATCCTTAATTTTAACTACTATGATGGGCGTATCTCCAGAAATTCCATATTTCCACAGCGAATGAATCATTGGGAAAGCTGGGCTAACGTTGGTAGGCTTATCGCGCAGGTAACCACCAGCCAAGATTCGAGAAGCCAGTTCTTGAAAAATCAGTGCCTGTTCAGAAGAAATACCAAATCTTTTAAGAGCATGTACGCTTTCTTGATTTGCTTTATCAATAATACTTACTGGGTTTTTTAAATTGCGATACTTTTTAATTACGCTGGTAAGATCCTCTAGGTTTGTTGAATAAGCATTAATAAAAATTATTTTTGTAGACTCATTTGGTTTTAGGTTTATTTTTTTCTGTAGGCTGAAGATGGAGTCTAGGGTGTAGTCCTTATCGTGACTCACACTTTCTTCGTGGTTAAAAATGTATGGAGAAACAGTTGAACCTCTTCTTCCTAAAAACGATTCGCGAGAAGTATTGTATTTTATAACCTCATTTTTAACCTTATTATCAGCCATAAAATGAGCAAAATAGAACTTTTTTGTTTTGTCAGGTAAATTATTTCTAGTGAAAACTAAAGATTTGTGTTCTTTGAGGAATTCTGATTTGATGAAAAGTCTTTGATATGCGGGATGTCCGATATCTTCTCCTTGTGAAGCCAGCACTACCTCTCCGTAACTAGAAACTTCAAAAGACTGTTGAAACTCATTTTGATTTGTTATTGTTAATTCTCTAATCTCAACATTATCTTCTGGTGGTACAGAGATTTTAAGGATAGTGTCAATACCTTTGTTTGTTTGGTAAAACTCTGCTTTGTTCTCAGAAAAGATAACTTTATAATTCTTCCCCAGAACTTTGGTTGGATGAAAAGTTGGTGACCACAAGCTGTTATCGTCAAGGTTACGAACATAAAGAAATGTGCCGGAACCCTCAAGAACCGCGTCTTCTTTAAACCGTGTAAGTAGCAGATTATTGTACTTACTGTAACCACATCCAGTATTGCTTATTGACACTGAATAATTTCCATTAGAAAGAAAGGCAAACCTCGGCGTTTGGGTTCTCAGTGGAATATATTGTTTTACTAAGTGTCCAGAGTCAGTCGTATTTGAATAATCAATTAACAATCTTGATGTAATTTTTGTCGGTTTGACTGGAGTTATGGCCCTAACCTTTTCTTCAAGCAATACTTCAACCGACGCTACTAGCGGATCTTCGTTAAAGAGTTTTCTTATTCGTTTGTCGTTTAGGGCGTTATTAAGATTACTCATAATAAATCCTTGGTGGTGTGCATAGTAAACCTTAGTAGCTACCCCACCCCTCTTTCTTTCCTTACTGGGCGTGTAATCAATAGCATCATAAAAACCGTAGCTACTGACCCCGCCTTGAAACATAAGTTTCTCTAAATTTTTTATTGAATTCTTAGGTTCAAATAAAAGTGACAGTACTGTTGTATATGGTGCTACCACTAGATAGTCGCCCAGACTTCTTTTAAGCCCGATATTTGGAACACCAAATGTTTGATACTCGTAATTCTTGTTTGCATTTAAGAGGTTATAAGCAGACTCGCCCATCCCCCAAGGGATGCCATATTTTTTAGCGTAACTAATATGAGCTTTTACGGCGGCCCTAGCATTTTTCCCCAAAAGACTTTCGTTGGTAACATCTAGGAAAATTAAAGAAGTTACATGTTCAAACAGTGATCCGCCCCACGAATAAAGAACCGGATTACTTCCAGATTTAACAAACTTTCTGTTCAAGTGGAACCAGTGCTTCTTGGGTGCTTGATTTTTTAGTACCGCAATAAAACTTATGATATTGGTTTCTGAAGCAAGGAAATCATAATAAGAACTGTCAATCTTATTAAATGTTGCATTGTAACCTATGTGGAAGAGTCCTCTTTCTTTGTTATATAGAAATCTAAAATCTGTTTCTTCAAAGATTTTATCGCACTGAACCACTAGTTTGTTGTAACTGTCAAAAAGTTTTGATGCGTTTTGTTCAGAAATCTCTACAATTTCAAGGATTCCCAAAAACCAAGTACGCACACTTTCTTTGTCTGTTTCTTCCAGAGAATAGCTTTCAATTTCAACTTCAATATCTAAATCCCGCACTGCCAAACTTAGTCTGGATTCTTTTAAGTCTAGTAGTGTGGGACACTGATTGAGTAAATGGAGAAGCTTCTCATATTTAATAGAAAAGTTTTTATAGCGTTTTAATTTATGAATAGCCGGAAAATCGGAAACAATCTTAGAAAACGAAAATAAGTCTCTTGTTTCTTTCCTATATAGACTAATCAGGTTCTCAAGATTCTGAATCCAATAGTAAATATCCTGCATGTTTTCTTTGCTATCTACGGCAACCATTTCGGTAATCAGCTTTTTTAACTCATGACTAGAATCTGATAATGAGAATAAAATTTCTTCAAATCCGGAGAGGGTTAGTTCAATATTGTGTTGCTTAAGACTATTTAAGGCTTTGCTGGAACTATTAATGATTTTGTTTAATTGTTCAACTTTTTCATTGTCATGTTTTTTTGTCTTGTCTCGCCTTATATTCTCTATAACAACGCTTGATTCTTTTGCAATAGAGACAAGAATATCGCTTAATCCTTGAACAACATTCTCTCCGATAGTCGGCTTTTTTAGAATATCTAAAATTCCCTGCTTCAAAGTAATAATTGACGCTAAAAAGTTGGCGCTATCAACACTGGAAACATATTGAGGGATAAGGGGTTTTAATAGTTTAATGTCATACCAGTTATAAAAATGACCTTGATAACGCTCAAGTTTGTTCAAGCTGTTGAATGTGTTGGTAAGTCTAGTTTTCAACTCGCTAATTCCTATGTAACCAAAATCGTAAGCAGAAAGTAGAGAGAGAAGACCCATACCAATATTGGTTGGGGAGGTGGTGTTGTTTGAAGCTATAAGTGTTTTTTCTTCTTGAAAATGATCTGGTATTAACCAGTTATTTTCTGCGTTTGTAAATTCTAAGAAGTAACGGGAGCTTTTACATGCGATATGACGAAGAAGTTCCCTTTCCTTGGGCATAAAACTAATTGTGTCGGGTCTAGGACGACCCAGCCCATAGGCAATAAGAGGAGAGAGAATCCAAAGTACGCTCCAAATATATATGGGAAATGCAGACGCATTAATGTTAATAAAAATTGAAATAAGCAATAATGACCCGGCTTGCGTAAACCACATAGTTGAATAAATCTCAAGTAAGGTACCTTTCAGTTTTTTTGCCACTTCCCCAGAACTTTGCCATCTAAGCATGTGCTTTCTGGTCAAATATTTATGGATAAAAGTGCTTACAATGGCACTAATGGCAACTCCAGCGTTATAAAAAAGAAACACACCACTTACCAGCACCTGCACCACAGCAAATACTGATTCGTTGATAAACGAACTAATTTTATTTTTCAAAGTGGAACTTCTTTCCCATTTAAGCAGTCCAATACAAACAGAAAATATAAATGGAGAACTCAAGATTATGATTATATAAACACTCCCCCAATACATGTTTGGACTAGATAAGCCCCATGACAGTAAGAGAAAAGCTAGTGAAACTATCGGAATAGAGCTTCTTCTTAGGTTATCGAAAATTTTCCACCTTGAAACAAAAGAAAATTCATTTTTTATTAAAGTGCCGTTACCGAGCCGGACTCTTGGAAAAAGCCAGTCAATAATTTGCCAATCGCCACGTGTCCACCGATGTAGACGTGAGACATATTCATGATATTGAGAAGGAAAATCATCAGATAATTGGATGTCTGTAGCTAGTCCTGCTCGAGCATACAATCCCTCTAAGAGGTCATGACTAAGAACCGTATTGTCAGGAATCTTCCCTGCCATCGTTTTTTCAAAAATGTCTATATCATAGATACCCTTACCGAAAAATATTCCACTTTTAAACAAATCTTGATACACATCAGCCACCACACTAGAATACGAGTCTATGCCAGAGGCGGAGGAAAAAAATTTAGAAAATAATGATTTGTTAGATGTTTTTAGTGACGTGGATACGCGAGGCTGGATTATGCCATAACCACCACGTACAACATTTGTTTTCTCATCAAGGATAGCTCTATTGAGAGGATGTGCGATGCACCCAATGAGCTGACTTGCCGACTCTTTGGGCATTCGCGTGTCTTCATCTAGAGTTATTACATACTTAATGTTTCTAGGTAATTGAGAGAATTTATTGTTATCAATTATGTATGTGGTGTTTTGAGACCCACGAATTAGCTGGTTAAACTCTCTTAATTTGCCTCTCTTTCTTTCCCAACCCATAAAGACGTTTTCTTTTGGGTTCCACAGGCGTTTCCTGTAAAATAGAAAAAACTTTCTTTCTCCGTTAGAGTATTTTTTATTTAGTTTATTAATCTCATCAGATACATAGATGGTTAGCCCTCTATCTTTCGGCATACTTTCCTCTAGTGCATCGGTAAAGTCCATCAATAATCCGAAAAAGATATTTTTGTCCTTATTACTTAGGTAATTTACTTCAAGTCGCCTTAATAGTTCGTTAATAGAACTTATGTTTCTAAACATCCCCGACGTAACCACAAAGGTTCTAAATTCATCAGGTACTCCATTTTTAAAATCAAACTTAGGTAATGATTTTATCGGCAAAAAACTTACGATTAAAGAATTTAATAAGTTGGTACCCACTTCACTACTCAAAATAAAGATGAGGACAGCTGTTAGAGCCAAATACAGTCCGCTGGTATATTGAGCAACATAAAAGGAGACAAGTGCTGATATGCTAAGACAAACCAAAGAGATGCTAGTAAAATAAAATAAACTGGGATTATTGAGCAGTAAACGCCCATATTTTTCAAAAAAAGTAGGTTTATAGCTAAACTTTTTTTCAAGTTCATCTCTGCCTTGCCCAATAAGATAGTGGCCGATATGTGCTTTTATAGAACCGTCATCTTCAATCTGCCCACTTTCTGTTTTTTTACTGTGAGTAAGTTTAAGAGCATGTTTGGCAATTTCTGCTTCGTGTATACCAGTTACGTCAGCAACCCGAACAACCGCATCTTTGTATAGGTTCTTGGTGCGATCATCAAGTGCCGTATAAACTCCAGCGGGATCATTGTGAAATATTTTATCAACCACGTTTACGTTACCCACAAAGTCGCCCCACTGCACTTGGTTTAACCATCGCAAGCTCTCAAAAATATTTGATATCAAAACTCTTCTCTTATCTCGCTCATCACCTTCAATCTTGGCTAAATCCTTTATATCAATCCCCTGCTTTAATAGGTTTGACTTCAACCATTTGGTAACAGGGCGCGCTACGGGTTCGTAATGGGACAGTCTCTGCAGAAGATAGAAGCCGAAATTTACAGGGATAATGTTGTATTTTGAAGTAAGTTCGTGAATAATCTCGGAGAATTGAGAGATGCGTTTTTGTTTAGTTTTTTTTATTATTTGTTTAAACCAGAACTCTGCTTCATTAAACTCTATGGAAGAAAGAAGAATTCGTTCTATTAGATATTGAATGTTCTCCACCAGAATTATCTTTAAAATAGTGGGAGTGGCATAGAGCTCTCGGAGAGTTAGTGGGGTGTGTTTCTGATAGGAGTTTATGAACTTCTCCATTACTTGTTTATCAATTTCGTTCTTGTTTGCCTTCAGTAATTCAGAAAAAATGAAGTAGGTTCTGGGAACAAAGTTTTGTCCACTCTTAGAAATCTGTGGTAATTTCAGAAATTCTTTTTTTACAATTCCATTTTCAATGTCAGAAATCGCATTTTCTATAATATAAAAATTATCAACCAACTCTGCCTCTTGAGTCAGGTAACTAGAACTGGTAATACTTTTTATAAAATTATTGTAGAGTTTGTAGGTACTGCGAACCTTTTTTTGTAAGTTATTAAAAAATGATTCAGCGGGTTTCGGTTTGGAAAAAAGAATGCCTCTTTTACTTAAATCTGAAGCAAGTTTATCAATTTTCTTAAGATTAACTGCTTCTAATAAATCGCTCATTCTATATGTTTGTGCTAAGGAGCAGGTTTAAACATCTTTATTTTTAAAAAACTAAACTAACGAACCGTTAAAGTACCCCACATCCCTTGTGCCCTATGGTTACCGACTGAACAGTAGTACTCAAAGCTTCCTGCCTTGTCTGCTACGAAGGTTATGGTTTGTTGTTCTCCCGTGCTGAGTAACCGAGTGGCAGCCTTAAATTCATCTATCTTGAGGTCGTGAGTACCACCGGTGTTTCTGAATGTAATTTTTACTGTATCCCCTTTGTTAACCGTTAAACTAGACGGCTTGAAAGAGAACATTTCATTATCAACAGTAAATTCCTTAACTGCAGGGGTAAGAGATGTCGCAGAAGGAGCGGGGCTCGGAACTGGTGCTGACTCGTTCCCGACAATCATTTCATCAACTTCGCTCCCCGGAACTGGCATCGTATTTTCCACCTCTATTTCTGTTGGGGCTACGCTCTTGTTTTTGAATAAAAGAAATCCACCAGTAAGCACAAGAAGTATTAATAAGGCGACAATCAATTTATTGCTCATGTTGCTCAAATTACGTTTGTATAGACCCAATTATACCTTGAGATATTTGCGTATAGCAAGAGCGCTAGAAAGTGCGCCGATAAATATTCCTGATGCCATAATGATAAAAGCGATTTCCAAGAAATGACGGAGGTAATAAGAGAAAATATTGAAACCGATAAAGAAACTCTCGGTTGTCCCTCCAAGCCAATATGTGAGTGGTAAAAGTAAAATTAGTGTTGAGATGCCGGCCACCACTCCGTAGATAACACCGAGCACTACAAAAGGTCCTTGAATATAGGTCATTGAGGCACCTACTAAGCGCATCACGCTTATTTCATCTCGAGCCAAGTAGATTGTCAGACGGATAGTGTTGAAAGCAATCAAGATAGAGATAGTGGCGAGAAAAATAGTTAGGGCAAAGCCTAATTTGTCGGCAGAAGAGATAACTCTAGTGAGTTTATCTATGGCGGCTTTGTTTTGGAAATAATTCACACGGTCAATGATATTGACCGTATCTGGGGAAAGAGCATTACCGCCTTCTAGAAACTCTGCAACAGAAGCATACTGGGCTGGGTCTCTTGCCTTAATATTGAGAACTGCACCAAGAGGATTTTCTCCGAGTTCATCAAGGGCAGAGAGGATGGACTGGTCGGATGCGTGTCTTTCTTTGAAAAGAGTCAAGGCTTCTTCACGAGACACGTAGGTGACTAGAGATACTTCTGGCAGAGATTCAATCGTATGTTTAAGCTCCAAAATAGCCTCTTCCTCGGCGCTCGTTACAAAGGTAACGTTAATATCAATCTTATTTTTTAGCTCAACGAGAGTGGTATTTAGAATAGCTCCAGAGAAAGAGATAAGTCCTATAACTAAAAGAGTTACCATCATCACCAAGACAGAGGCAAGAGAAACAGTTGAGTCTCTCCAGAAATTAAAAAACCCCGTGCGGATAATCCTTTTAACTTTGGTCCAAAACATTTTCTTGTTGGTTTCCGTCATGTTTATACAAAATATTTACCACTCTTGTCGTCGCGGACAACCCTGCCGTGCTCTATGGCGACAACGCGACGTTTGAGCAAATCAATTATACCCTTATTGTGCGTTGCCAATATCACAGTGGTGCCGAGATCATTAATCTTCTTAAGTATCTGGACGATGTCGTAAGTGTTGGCAGGATCCAGATTTCCAGTGGGTTCGTCGGCAATGATAATGTCGGGTTCGTTAACAAGAGCTCGGGCAATGGCAACTCTCTGTTTTTCTCCACCAGAGAGTTCGTGTGGAAAGTTCCAAACCTTGGGTGTTAGGTCAACAAGTTCTAGGACGTGTGGTACATCGGACTCTATCTCCTCGTCTGTCCTCCCTGCCGCTTCCATGGTGAAGGCAATATTTTCGTAAACAGTTTTGTTTGGCAGAAGGCGAAAGTCTTGGAAAACCATACCCACTTTCCTACGGAAGATGTCCATTTCCTTTTTAGTTAGAGAGTGGATGTTGGCTGACTCGTAGTAAACAGCCCCTTCGGTCGGCTTCTCTTCTGCTAGAAAAAGCTTTAAGAGCGTGGTTTTCCCCGCACCAGAGGGGCCCACAATAGAGACAAATTCTTTGGGCTCTATAGAAAGCGTCACCTCTTCAAGAGCTACAGAACTGTCTGGATATACTTTAGAAACACGGTCAAAGACTATCATTTGCTTAATTCTACCATGTGTGGATTCTTGCAACAAGAAATATGCTATATTAAGAGTTAATGAAGAAAGAAATTGTCGTCATTATTGCCTTAGTTGCCGCTGGGTTTATCCTTTTTACCGGAACAAAGAGTTTTCAATTAAATAATCCGGAAGCCAGTTCTCCTTCCCCTATTTCTCTCCCGGCGTTTTTGTTTCCTACTCTAGAAGCACCCACGGCAGACAGAGCAACGGTTGGGAGCGAAGCTTGGCAAACACTTCAAAATTACCTAACCTTCGCCAAAAATCATGATCTTTCGGGCGTTAAAAGCCTTTCACATCAAATTTCTCCAACATGTGCTGACCCGCTAAGAGAAAAAGAGTGCTTCGCCCTCATGGATAGCATTTATTCCCTAGCAGGTGAACTTGACCCAAGGATTTTCAAGTTTATACAGAATGACAATAAACAAGTGGTGATGTACACAGATGGACCTGTAGTATTAATTATCTACTTCACTCGCTCGGAAAATAGAATTTTAAAAGTACTTGGCTTAAGAGCTTGTGTTGAAATGCAGGGTGGAGATCCTTGTGTAGAACCAGACACACTCAAAAATGATGAGGATAAAGATGGTTGGTGGGATACGGTAGAAACTCTTTTCTACAACAACTAAAACTATTCAATAATGATTTTCGGGAAGAGATAATTCTTTGAGAAATAAAGGAGTATTAAAACAAGGACAAGGAGAAGAATAGCATAAATAATATTTTTGGGATGCTGACGTTTTGGCTCAATTAATACGAGGATAAGAAGTGAAATAAAGATTATACCACCTATAACCATATACACGGTTTCTAGGGCTGTTTTGGGCGCAGTCAAGGCCCTATCTAGAGCAGATACCTCGGAGGTGGGCACATTTGTGGGCAGGACTTCTCTCGTGGCGGTGCTGACATAATCATTGTTTTGAACTGCGATAAACATCTCCGTTTCAGCAAGGACTTCTGTGTTTTCAGAAAGTACTTCTATCTCGCTTTCTGAAGTAGCAACTTCGCTAGAAACAGAAACTTCTTCTGCCAAAATAGTTACTTCTGGAGTTTCTTTTACAACTGGAGTCTCTACAACTACAACCGATTGTGGAACGGGTTGTGCGAAGAGTTGCACAACATAAATAGTCTCGCGACCATTATAAACTCCAGGCGCCATGGCAATACCTATCTCGGTAAATTTATCATTCAAAATATTGGCACGGTGACCTTCCGAATTCATCCAAGCTTGGACAACATCAGAAGATTCTGTGAAGTTAACAGCTAGATTTTCTCCAGCATAAAGAAACTTATATCCTCCTTCGCTAAACCAATACCAAGGAGTTTTACCGTCTGGACTGTTGTGGGCAAAATAACTTTTCTCTGCCATGTCATTGGCCTTGAGCTGGGCTGCATAAGCAAGAGTTGGATTCTCTGAAAGCACTCCGAGATTCTGTGCCAAACGATTTGTGTTGGTAATATCAACCAAAACTCCTGTAATAACTGCCGAGAGGAGATCAGGGTGCCTCGTCATAAAGGAGTTTAAGAAGAACGCCATATTGAAAATAGCTACGGCGATAAGCGCAATAGAGATAACGCTTTTCTCTCGGACAAAGTGGGGTCTGTAATCGTTCCCTTCGTGAGGGACGAAGTGGTTTTTCAACCTCTTTCTCATTGCCCTTAATTATGTCACATCTTGAGACAAAAAACCAGCCCCACTTAGTGAAGCTGGTTTTTTGTTTCTTTTAAGAAAATTTTAACCCCCGAAAAGATTTTTCAGGAAGTTTATAAGTCCTCCTCCACTCTCGCTTTCCCCTACTGCTGCAGGCAAACGATCAAGATCAATATCTTCTTCGCCTTCCTCGTCAACATTTTCCTCTTCGTTGTTGGTGGTTGGAGTATTAGAGTTTGATTCTGGCAGAGCAGACGCTAGAGGTTCGTGCGGAACATTCGGATTCTTTGACCACTCAATAAGTTCAGGCAGTTGTATTGCTAGGTCTGGACACTCGAGCATGTTGATCCATCGCAGTGTCGTCTGATAGACAAGACCTGTTGGACCGTTGAGATTCCACGGGGTGAGAACTTCGCCGGCAAACTTCTCTTGGAATGCTCTAAGCACTTCAAGAGTTTGCGGACCATAGACACCGGTAATCGGGAGGTTGGAATGCATCCACTTGTTCAGGAACGTTTGAAGAAGTTTGACTTGCTCCACGTCATTGTTGGCAGAACCGAAGCGGATGAATCTGTCCATGTAGAGTAAACAGCTCTCGCGAAATGTGGAAGCTCCCAAAACCTGGCCGTTACCACTTCTGAAGTCTCTACTGGTACTTGATGGATTAGATGGCTCGTCAGCAAGTGTTGGAGGGTTAGGATCAGACTCGTCGTCGTCATTTGGGTCGTAAGAAGACGAATTGGAAGCATCACTGTCAGTATGACACCCAGGATCCTCTGAATCGGTTGCTTGGTCTCCATCGTTGTCATCGTCGTCGGAACACTGAGGAAGTTCTTGTTGTGATGGACAATCCTCTGTGCTGCTTTGATTACCTTCAACATACGGGCACACGTCAACTACAACGGGGGCATTGAATCCGACACAATAGTAAGTCTGTCCAGCGACCACAGGGTCAATTAAGTCATAGTTGTCGTAATTCAGAACATCGTCACTGCAGTAGAATTCGGCTGAAACATCCTGGTCTTGGGGTTCTGTGGTATCTCCGGAAAACGCAATATAATTGGAGTCAAATTGTTCGCGTAGCCAGACCAGAGAACCTGCTGGAACAGAGACGCTCGTGGTAAATGGAGTCCAGGCTTCGCCACCTGCTTCTACGCTGTCTCCGGGGTTTGAAGTGCCGTTAGGAGCCCACTCAAAGGTCCATTCTTCAATATGACAATCTTGGGTTTCGTCTTCAAGATCATCTGCTAGGAAGTTAGGAACAGTGGTAGAAGTGATATCGGCACTACCCTCTCCCCAGTTCGGAAGGTCATCTTCAGAATCGCAGACAATTTTGGAGGCGTATATAGTTGCAGTGTCTGGATCTGGGTAATTCGGAACACATTCGTTTTCTACCTCATGGTAACCTTCTTCGCATTCTTCTGGAGGTGGAGGCACACAGGCATTTTCATTAAGTGAGAGTTTGTAGAGAAGTCCTGCTGGGTTACTTGCTGGGTCGGCACTTTGCTCGGCTGACTCCCAGTTAGTTACCGTGATTTCTAGCGTGTTTAATCCGCTGATAAGAAGCGAGCTTACATCGTAAGAATCTTGAGTAGCGAGTTGGAAATTATTCTGGTCAAATACAACGGGCAGAGAATTTCCATTTAATTTGACACTGTAGTTGTTATCAGCTGCGACATCAAGAGTTCCACCAGTCGGTGTTCCAACGATGGCAAATGTCTTGGTAAATACTTTTGTCAGGTCGCCGTCATTCGTCGGGGCTTCAACCGGATCGGTTGCCCAGATCCAAGTGGCGTCGGGAATAGATGCAGTCCAAGCTGGATGAATAAAGGTGAGTTCGGATGCGTATCCATCTCCGTCACTAGTAGTATCGTCAGAAACTAAAGTCTGAGAACTTACTACATCTTCACAAGGGGTTTGTTTCGGCACACAGACCAGACTTGCGTTATCAAGGTATCCACCAAAGCTGGTGTCGGTGCCGTTGTCAGAGAATTCAATTTTAGTCGTTGGATTAGTGGCTGTAAATGTGCGGCTGATGCTTTCCCAAACTGTATTGCCATTTAGGGTTCCGTCTGTCGCAACATTTGCGCCAAGTACCGAGCCATCAACTTTTACCTGCAAACTATTGTCTGCCAAATTGCGTCCAGGTCTTGGAGAATAATTGAAGTTAAGAGCGTATTCTTCCCCTACGATAGTAGGAATGTTCTGCCAAATTGTAACTGGATGGTCTCCGTCTAGTTCAGCATGTTGTGCTCCTGATGCTGGTGATCCAGCAACATTATTCTGAATCTCAAGACCAAGAGTTCCACCCTCTTGTGGGGTTACCCAAGCGACGAACCATTCAAGAAGAGGGTTTGAATCAGGAATGATGCTCCATGTCCCGTTACCTAAAACTGGCGTCTCAAAACCTCCGTTTTCTAGAAGGTTAAGTTCTGGCACACAAGCCTGAGGTGGCTCAACGTCATCATTGGTGACTGTGCATGTTTTCTCATCACCTAGCGCCATATTGCCAGAACAGTCTTCAGAAAATGTCGGAACACCGTAGCCCGGAGCAATTGACTCCGCAACACCATAGGGACCTACACCAAGAATTACAAGAGTACCCTCTTCAGAGCCGGGAAATTGTCCTGCAGGGTTTGCGTTAACACCGTTTACAATAAGTGAAAAATCGTCGGCTTCTGCCGTACCGTTGTCATCATTAACCACGTGTTTGATAACTGTAAGAGTCGGGAGTTTTGAATTGGTTATGGTGCAGGTGTATGGTCCATTGCCATTATCTACAGGAATGTTGTTGCAATGATTAGCATTCTCTCCTGGTCGATCACTTGAGTAAGTGGCTGTGTAGCCGGATTCTGAATCCTCTACAACATCGTAAACGCCGTTAGCAAGTCCTGTAATTAGATTTGTACCGTCCGCCTCAAACTGATATCCGATTGGAGGAACTTCTCCTTGCTTATCAACAGTGAAACTGAAATCGTCTGCGCCTGCTTCCTCGTCACCGACAAAGACTTTCTTTACAATCAGTTGGATCGGCTCGTTTGTGAAGGTGCAAGTAATATCTTCATAGAGCGAAACGTTAACAGTGGCGGTACCTGTCTCTAGATCAATCTCGGCAGTTTCATCATCACAGTAAATACCTGTTAAGACGTAGCCATCTTTTTGGCTTTCCGTAACGGTGTAAATCCCTTCAACTAGATTGCCCAGCTTATGTTTTTCACCACCACCCAGAGAGAAGTTATCAGAGCCTTCTACGTTTGAAGAAAAGTCAAACTTATCCTTAGTTGGTGAAGTTACGACCTTTCTTACTGCAATGTTGCCGAGCCTATCACCCTTAACGAGGACCCCATCTACACGGAAATATTCACTGGAATCACTGGAAGATTGTCTAAAGCGTAGTATAAACGAGGAGTTATTTAGAGAGTCAGACAAATCAACAGACTGCATCGTACTCCAGCTTTCGTGCACATTGTTGTTTCCGTCGTCCAATTCGTGGGTTGCAAGCGATGTCCAGCCGGACGCTGAAGTGCAACTACCTGAAGCCCTGTATTCTACCGTGCCACTTTCGCTATCTTCGGCATCTGCGTCACCTCGCCAGAAATAATGTAAAAAGAGATTGGTATGTCCTGAAGTATCTATCGTTCTACAAATCCAGTCATCTTCGCCGATCTTTGCAAAAAGATCACCCTGTGGACTTACCTGATCTTCACCGCTTATAGCACCGGGTTGAGGAATGGTAGAAGAATCGTTGTCTGTCCCTTCTTCATTCCACCCACTGATATCATCTGGATCAGAACCTGCAGTAAAACCATCACTAAAAACAGTTGCTGCGGAAACTGTTTTTGGAACCAAGAAGGCTAAGGAAACAAAAAGCCCGAACACGAGAAAAGTGTCTAGAATAAAACTTATTTTCTTCATATTTTTTGGTATCAAGCTTATTAATTAAATAGGAATGGGAGCTCTCTAAAAGAGAGGATACTCCTATATGCCTTTGGGTGTCAAATGAGGATTTGACAATTGACAAGACTGGTTATTTTTTATATGGTCAAGGCGGTTTAGCGCCATTCCGGCGCTTATGGAGACTGCGATGAAAAATGTGTTCTTTTCAATCGTTCTCTTGTTCGCGTCGGTATCGGCGTTCGCTGGGGGGACAACTTCCTCCGGAGGCACGGTGTACACCTCAATCTCGAACGAATCGTTTGGTTATGCCGACCTTCGCGGTGGGGACGGTGGGTGCATCGAGACCGAGACAATCATGTATGCGACGAGGTCCGCCAACCGGATCAACTTTGAGAAATGGATCATCACTACAGAGGTCAAGATCGACTCTATGGTCCGGCGCAACACCTGTACCGGTGTGCTCGAGTTCAGTGCTTCCGGAATCGGTCCAGTCGAGAGCTTCCAGCACATTGCCAGTACGTCCAAGGACGGAGTGGTAACCGATGCCATGGCGTCGGTCGTGGCAACCGTTCTCGTTAACGACACTGTGTCCGGCTCACGAGTTCCGGTGAGAGTCAGTCTCATCTGGACCGCCTTCGGAGTAAAGACGCTGCTCAACCACGAAACGAAACACATATACCCGGGGGGATACTGGGATCTCTCAGCTCTTCTCCGCGGTAGTATGTACATCGAGTCGTCAGTTGCGGGTTCGCTCTCCGACGGTGTCTACGAGTACGCCCAGACCTACGCATCTGCAACTTGGGCGCAAACGAACAACCTGTACATGGAGAACTCTCCGTAATGATTCGGCGCAAGTCGCCACAAGGTGCTCCGGTGTCTAACATCGGAGCACTTTTTTAATTAATCATTTTTATCTTGGCACCTATTTTATTAAGCCTACCAACGATATTTTCATACCCACGGTTTATGGCATAGACATTTCTAAGCGTCGACTTGCCCCGAGCGCCAAGCATCGCGACAAGAAGCATGACAGAAGGTCGGAGCGCTGGTGGACAGACTATCTGTGTCCCCCGAAGTTTCGTCGGTCCTTCTACAAAAACTCTGTGAGAGTCTGCAAGTTTTATAGAAGCTCCCAAGCGGTTAAGCTCGGTAAAGAAAACTGCCCTGTCTTCCCACATCCAGTCGTGTATGAGAGTGCTCCCTGTCGCCTGTGTCGCAATGGGTACAAAAAATGGCAGGTTGTCTGTATTGATACCGGGGTAAGGCAGAGCGTGAATCTTGTCGTGAAGTGCGGTGAGCTTGGAAGGTTTTATAGTGATGTCCACCAGTTTCGTTTTTCTGTTCTTAGATAAATAAGTTTTTGAGAGTAAGAACTTCTGACCCATCTTCTCAAGTTTGAGAAGTTCTACTTTTAAGAAATCTATTGGTGCCCGCTTCACTGTAAGTTTGGAGCGAGTTAAGATGGCAGCGGTGACAAAAAACATTGCTTCAATAGGATCCTCGCTGTTGTAGTACTCAATATCTTTTTCTATATTTGGACTGCCTACTATGGTGAGAGTCTTCGTGCCGATGCCATCTATTTTTATTCCTAGTTGAGCCAAGAAATAACACACTTCAAGAGTCATGTAGTTCTGCTGGGCGAAGTCAATAACCGTTTTCTGTGACAACACAGCTGCTCGCAGTATCGCATTAGTCGTGCCGGTATCCGATGCCTCGTACATCACCACTTCTTTGCGTGGAGGTTTGGCACTGGAAATCTGGTAGTGATTTTCTTTAGTTATAATTTTTAACCCCAAGTCTTCTAGAGCAAAGCGGTGCGCAGCAATGGTTCTCTCCCCCATCTTACAGCCACCGATATGCGGTAGTTTAAAGGATTTAAAGCGTCCCGAGAGTGGGCCAATAAGCATTAGGGTAGAACGGATCCTGCCGGCGGCACGGGCGTTGATTTTATTTATTGAAAAGTTTTTAGGTGGAGAGATGGTGATTGTATGTTTGTCAGTCCATAAGACTTTTATGCCAAGACTTTTAAAAACTTCTATCAGGCGGTTAACTTCCTCTATGCGAGGGATGTTGTGGAGCGTAGTTTTGCCTCTGTTCACTAAAGCGGCGGCAAAGAGATGTGTTGCGCCGTTTTTAGACGAGTTGGTGGTAATAGTGCCCGAAAGTTTGCGTCCTCCCTCTATCTCAAAGTTGTCGCCATCTGACTGTTGGTTTTTTGCCATATTTTTATTCAAACCTGACTGGGATCTCAAGCGCATCATCGTGCTCTGGCAGACCAGAGGGGTTGTCCTTCTTTAAGATAAGTGTGCCACGTTTGCTATAAACTTCTGGGTTTACAGTAAAGTTTAGTGTCGTCTCAAATGGCACAAAGTCTTCTGTCATCCAGCCTGCCCCGCCATCGGCGGGGTCACTTTTCGCAGTCGCAATACCTTCAGCGATGATGAGTCCGTCCCAGTCTGTAAGATAAACTGGAAAACTAGCTTCAAAGAACCAGTATCCTCTCGCCTCTCCCTTGACTACGAGTGGGCTCTTTATAACCTGATTCGGTCTTGGGTTATTAAGCACTATAAGATCCATCTTTAAAAGTTCATTACCAATATCTTCTGTATAAGTTTTATCGCCGTCTCTACATTGCCTGGGGTAGCTCTCCATCACTGGATTTCCCTTCGCCACACATTCTTCAAAACTAAGAGCAAGCTCTGTCTTACGACTATCTAAATGAAACCATGTGCCAAGACCTAAAACAATTAAGGCAAAAATAAAGATAAGGAATGTTTTTCTCATACTATGTAGGGTAGAAATATGGTGAGACCGATAACGAGAGCGGTGATGGCAGAGATAAGAACTGCTCCAGCGGCGACGTCCTTGGTGTCTCTGGCGTATGGATGGGTTCCTGGTGAAGTTAGATTTATATCTA
The DNA here is from genome assembly GCA_964357635.1 of uncultured Candidatus Saccharibacteria bacterium. GTDB lineage: Bacteria > Patescibacteriota > Minisyncoccia > Phycocordibacterales > Zambryskibacteraceae > UBA5004. Next base: position 225,617 of record CAYHLZ010000001.1, read on the forward strand.
TCTCAATGGCTGTATTAAAGGCTTCAGAAGCGAGCACAAATCCGAAAGCCAAGGTAAGTACTGCCCATTCTAAAGATGGGATGTCAAAGTAAATACCGAGTAGAATTGCACCGAGAAATACTACTATCTGTATCCAGGCATTGTGGGTTGTCTTAATAAAGAGTTTAAGTCCCCTGCCCGCATGCACAAAACTCTTGGCGCGTTTAACGAGAGAAAACTCTTCTTTGGTATCAATTTTCTCGTCCATGTGCACAAATTGTATCAGAAAATGGGTTATAATATAAGGTATTACTGAATTAGATAATAATGAATAAACGATATGAATAAATTTCTTGGATGTAATTGTTTCGGTAAGTGTAGAGACTGGGCGCCACTTGTCTTGCGTCTTGCTCTCGGTACGGTCTTTGCTTGGCACGGTTATGACAAAATCTTTACTATCGGACACGAGGGCGTCACAGGATTTTTGGGAAGCCTTGGTCTTCCGCTCCCATCTCTTATGGCCTACATCCTAGCCTACGGTGAATTTATCGGCGGTCTCTTGTTAATCGTCGGTCTCTTTACTCACTGGGCCGCTAAGTTTGGTCTAATCGTGGCTCTGGTTGCCTTCTTTACCGTTCATGTATCCAATGGCTTCTCTATTGCGAACGGTGGTTACGAGTTCATTATGCTTATCGGCGCAGCCTCTCTATCGCTTCTTATAACTGGTGCAGGTAAGTACTCACTTGACGCAAGGTGGCATAAAAATTCTAGTCCCGAAAGTAACTAAAAATCTCTTTTATTATTGTTTCCGTACTAGTAACCGGTGAATTCTTCAGTTCTGATATCGTCGTTACTTACCCCGCTCCTGTTTAGCATGTCTCGCATGGCGGTCACCATGGTTATGGGTCCTGCGATGTAGTAGATGGGAGTAAGTTTTTTGTCTACATGCCTCGCAAGCATCTCCGCATTGATATATCCCCTCTCGCCAAGCCATTTCTCTTTGGAACTTTCCATGTTGGTCATAGTGCCGACAAATTTAAAGTTTCTATCGTGAAATGGTAAGGAAATAAGGTTTTCTAGAAATGGTGCATCCTCTGGTCGCCGGTTGGAGTAAAGAAGAATGATTTTGTGCGGAAGAGAGCGGAGAGATGCATTCGTCACCATTGAGTAAAAGGGTGTGATCCCTATACCACCGGCTAAGAAAATTGCGGGCCTATTTACATTTTCATGTAGAAAGAAGTCACCGTATGGTCCTTCAATACTTAATTCTGTTCCCACACTCATATTTTTCAAAACACGTTTGAAGGATGTGTCTCGCATGCGAGTAGCTATGGCAAGGTGTTCATCTGTGGGAACGCTCGCCAGAGAAAAAGTGCGTTTGTCCCCCTCGGCATCAGTCTCTGGTGAATTAATAAGGAAAAAGTCGGCGTTTTGCCCTGCCTTATATTCAAAGTCCTTGGGTTTCTCAAACTTAAAGAGCATCGTTCCTTCGGCTATGGTCTCGGAGCCTAGGAGTTTCGTTTGCATATATTTATTCTATCTCACAGCGTTGGTCGTGTGGGTCAAAGATAGATTGCTCAACCTTCTCGCCCTTGATAAAACGAGAAATTCTCATACCACCAAAAATAGATGGCAAGATGCCCACGCCGTTACAACCGAGATTATAAAGGAGAGCGGTGTTACATGGCTCGGGACCCACTCTTCTGATGCCGTTGGGCGTGTAGCCCATAAGTCCGTGCCAAGAGAAAGCGTATTCAAAGTCAGTTTCAGGATATTTGTTGTAATTGTCACGAAGAAAGTTGTCTATAAGTATGCGCATATCTTCAGAAGAAGCTTCTTCGCGAGAGTAAAGAGCATGGTTGGGTAAAACTTTCTCTGGTCCACCAGTACAGGTCAGGTTAAACGAGGTGTCACCTTCGTGCTCGTGGGGGCGACGAGTAAGGTAGAAATATTCTTCGCCTGTTGGGTCAATGCTTTCTCCATAATCTTTCGGGAGATAACTAATAGCTATCGGCGGATGCTTCATGGGTTCAACATATCCAGACATGTAACCGATGCGCCCAGCGATGGAGTGGTGGAATTTAGTATCAATCTCTCTGCCAGTAGTGTTCAAGATTTTAAAGTTCTGAAACCCGTTGGTGCAGAGAACAATATTTCTCGCATTCACGGTGTAACCCAAGACGAGAAGTGAGCCCCCACCCTCTTTCAACTGAACAGTTTTTACCGGACTTCCTTCGTAGAAAGAAAATCTGTCTTTATATGTTGCCCCGAGATAACCGGCAAGTTCTTCCGAAAACATTGCACTGTTCATACAACCTTTCTGATAAGAAAGAGATGCTATGTAGACAGGGTTATTGCTCTCAATCAGATTTAAAACATCTTTGTGTGAGGCGAGTTCATAAAGGTCTTTAAACTCTTCTGGAATCTCTGTGTGTTCGCTCCATTCCTCCGACACTATTAACTGCTCTGCAGGTAAACCGCCCTGAACCCGAAAACGATTGCACTTAAGTTGCAAGATTACTTGGTCCAATGTTGAAAGACTGGCATAACCAGTAAAGCGATAAAGCGGGGTCTGAAGTTTCGCCTCTGCCATTATTTGGTCTATAAGTAGCCAGCCAGACTCAACCGACCTCTGACCATCTAGAGCTAGGTCAAAGCCAAATTCTTCTACCAGTTCTGTCAGTGGTCGCTCAAAGTAGCTTGTAATCTGACCCGCGTTGTGTCCCGTTGCCCCGTGCGCAATCTTATCGGCTTCCAACAGAACAACTTTTTTATCTGTGTTGCGCAAGATAAAGTAAGCTGTGACAACCCCAGCAATACCGCCACCAACGATAGCAACATCGCTATCTTGGCTTCTATTTATAGGAGAAACACCTCTCACGCGCTTCAGCTGTTTTATCCACGGCGAGTGATTCGGTATTGGCATCCTCTAATTATACAACCTTTCGTACTAGACTGGCTTAGGCTCAATTATTTCCGTTCACAATCTCTGCGATTTTTGGATTCCAAAGAATCATGTCCCCCTCTCTTTTACCATCATATTTCCAATCATGTTTTATTGGTACTTTTTTTATAGAATCATTGCTTATCGCTAGGTTGTTACCTATATAAAAACCGAGATGTGGATGCCCATCTGTTTCATTTGATGGTTTCCAGACGATAACACTGCCTACAATTGGTTCGGAAATTTCACTCCAGCCAGACTCCTTCAAATCCCTAACGGTAGAAGAAACCGTGGCGTGAATTTCTTTTATATATTTGCAGATTACTAAAATGGATGAAGCATAGAAAGCACATGACAGTCTGCCATTGTCCGTCGCATCAAGTTTCTCTCCATCGGAATTAATATAAAGATTTTGAAACATCTCTGTGCCGACACTTTTCTCTATCATAGAAAGATAAGTATCAAACTGGCGAGGAGTTATCTTTGGCATGCCAAAAATTCTATCACAAGAGAAAAAGAAAACCCCGCGCCTGCCAAATGGCTAACGCGGGGCGGAGGTGGGGTCTCGAGGTTCAGTGTCTCTGCCGAAGATGCTCATGCCACAGGCAGCGCTTGAGCTCTCGCGTGCCATTGAAGGTCATGTCGTGCTCAACTGGAACGCCGGTCAAGTAATTCATACTGACAGCGCGCGTGCCGCCAATGGAGAACCCAATGTGCATGTGTGGTTCATTGTCCTCGGGAAACTGTATTTCTTCCCAGATAAGCACGGCGCCTGGTAAAGGCGGACCCTGAAGATCTTTCCAGCCCGAGCGCTCGAGATCATTCACGGTACTCTCGACGGTTGGGTGACTGCATCCAATAAGTCGAAATTGAGAAAGGATGCTTGAGAAGTACCATGCGCAGGCATACATCCCGTTGTTGAGCACGTCTTCACCGTTGGCAAGGTAGAGAGTCCGGAACTGTCGGCTATCAAGACTGTTCATGATAGCCGCCATAAGCGACCATTGAAGGTTTAGGGACTTGTGTTGACCTTTTGAGACAAGGAACATGGTGAGTGCCTTGCGAAAGGCGTAGTAAATGTGCCGCACAAGGCACCTCCTTGAGTTATGAAGTCTATAAGCTAATCACCCGACTAGCTTTCCAACCACAATTGTATCACCTTTATAAAGAAAAGTCAACCTAAAACGTGAAATACTTGGCGAGACCCCCGACTAGTGGCAACTCTTTCTCATTCTTCTGGACAACGTGCACTATGCCCATAACAGAGAGAACGAAAGTGGCGAGGTTAATAACGTTGACAACCATGTAGAAGGAATACATCACAGAGCCGAAAATCCATGCTACGAGAGACAGGCAGAAGACTACCAAACCTTGCTTGATATGAAATTTTACAAAAGAATCGTCTTTGCTCATGAGAAACGGTACGATAACAAGCGGTCCGAGATAAGAGAGGATACCCATCAAGGTTTTATTTGAACTTCCGCTTGGTTGGGCATTACTTTGATTGTTTTGTGGTGGCATAATTTTGGTTTATTTTTATTCCTTATACGGCCTTTATAATACCACATGATTATATTGTTCAAAATGTGGTAGTATATATGTATATGAAAACAAAAGAGATCTATATTACAGTCGCCATTGTCGTTATTATTTTGGGAATTGTGCTTTGGACCAAAGAAACTGGGCGAGTTGAGAACGAGACCCTCAACACCTCAACAAGTACCCCGACAAACACACAAGGAGGAAGTGGTCCCAGTGGTGCGGGTGGTATGCAGAAACCAACCACTTCTGTGGGCAACCAAAATGTTACCAAGTCCTCACAGGCACCAACCCAAGAGTCGGTACCGAGTATTCCTTCACTGTCCAGTCTTAATGGTTCAACGTTCCGACTGGTCTCATATAACGGTGTACCCGTTTCTTCATATTCGAAATACACTATATCGTTTGAAGAAACCTCTTTAAGTGCGAAATTCTGTAATAGTTTGAGTGGTAGCTTTGTTTTGGACAGAAGTTTGATCAGGGCGGGTAATTTAGTCGGTACCAAAATATCTTGCGCCTTACCGCCGAATATTATGGAAATTGAAACTGCCTTCGTCTCAATGCTTAATTTCGGGGCAACGATTTATCAAAGCGGTAACAAGATTATTTTGAGTTACTCTCCCAATAACACAGTAATGGTCTTTACTGGTTTTTAATCGACAGATTAATCCTTTTTGTCTGGTAAGCCCCACATCCAACGGGGTTTCTCCCTTGTCTCCCGGCAGATAAATATTAAAATAATAAGGAGAACCGCTGTCTCCGGAATGAAGTTTATAAGAGTATCACTGACAGAATGTGATTTTGAATCTATCCGAAAAGCATTCAGCGTAATGAGGGCGATAAATACCGCAAGTGTCAGCCATCCCTGCCAGCGAAAAAGAAAATAATAGCCAAAGGTATAAAACGACCTTTCATGCTCGCACTCTATAACAAGTTAGCTCTTACTTAAAGACAACTGAGCCCGAGTCAAACTTAAGTTCCAAGATAAGTTCACCCTTGGAGGTGAAGTGGTAGTTAGACACATTTGAGAGAAGCTCCGTAAATTCGGATTCTTGAGAGCCCTCACAGTACATCAGAGTAGACATCATGTTGCCGAAAGTAAGTTTGTCTCCCGAGGCGTTGTAACTCCCGCCGACACCGTTACAGTCTGTCGTTGCAGAGAAATTTCCTTTGCTATCAAACGAGAGAGTAAAAATATCTGTCTTCTTCGGCCTCACTTCCCTACCGTCGTTATAGAGTGCGGACTGCCAAACCCACTTTTTCATTCCGAGAGTCATCCTAGAAGGGTCCGCTTCGCCTTCAAAGTCTGGTTCTACTACCCCCCACTGCATACTTTCTGTGTCTAGCTTCAGATAAGCACTTTTACCCTCGGAAGGCTGTGTCGTCATCGGCTCGCCAGCCTTGCGGCCGGCATAATTTATAACCACCACATTTTTATGTTGCGGATTCCTGCTTAATTCGGTTGTCTGGGGAGCAATCCTGTCGCCCAAGAGGTATCCGTCTGAACCCAAGTATCCTTGTTCGGTATTAAGAGCTGAAACTGCGTAGAAGAAAGTTCCGCTACCGCCAGTCTCTTGTGTGAGTAGGAAAACGACATCATCACGACCGTCATTATTTAAGTCGGTTACGAGTTCGTTGCCGAAATACCGAGTAATTATTTTTGATGCAGAACCGGGGGCAGTTTCTTGTTCTGCGATACCGCCATTAAGTTTTACCCTAGCACCGTCAATCATGTATTCTGCATTCTTGTGGTCTGTGGCCAATGTGACTTGTCTATCTTTGTTGAATAGAAAAATTCCGCCGATAAGTAAGAGCGCCAAAACAACAATTACAATAAATTTCCTTTGCATATCTTTATTCTATACTAGACAATTAATTTCAAACATTCAGACAAAATCGCTGGCTCGCTTTCTCCTGTGATGTGCTCGGCCTTGTGCAGTACAACGATTTTTGTGCCAAATTCGGCAAACTTTCTTTTGTTTTCTTCAAACGAACCGTGCGGGTCGTCGTCAGATATAATCAAAACCGACTTCGGCGAAACTACTTTCACTTTTTCCAAGTTTATTGGTCTCTCAACCCATGGCTTCGCTATCTTTTCTTCTTCTTCGGTTTCTACATCCAAATCAAACCACCCAGCAACGTGTATTGTTCCTCCAACAGGTTTTTCTAGTGTCTCAAGATATCTCAATACCGCCTGACAGCCAATACTGTGTCCGACAAAATAAGTGTTCTCGTCAGGGGTACCGACAATGTCTCGGAGATACTTAACCCACTTTTCAATCACCGGGTTTTCGGTGTCGGGCATGTCGAGCACAAGGACTTCGTGTCCTAATTGCTCAAGCTCATTCTTAAGCCAAGGGAGCCAATTATCTTTTGCGCTACCGCCCCAGCCGTGGACGATGATTACTCGTTTTTTCATCCTTAACACTTATTTTACACCAAAAAGAAAAGTCCGACCCAGGGGGTCAGACTTTCGAAGGTTCTCGGTGTTTATGTGTTGGACACCACCAGTATTAATTGTGGGTTCAGATTTTTCGGACAGTGGGCGAAGGGATTAACCCAGTTCGGTCCACCCGACTTGTCGTCGAGCATCCAACAACCGCAATCAAACTTGCAGTAACAGGTCAGCTCGTCGTAGTCATGCCCACCTCTTTTCGGAGAAAGAGGCTTTCGCAGAAGCAACGGAAAATCGAGCATGTCTTTGGCTCCCATTATTAAGATCGAATCCTCGAGCTATCTTAGTCGAAAAATGGAAGAAAGCAACTAGTTTAGGAAAAACCGCTCGATGAGAATCAAATTCTCATCGAGCGGCTAGCCAAACTTCTCTTTCGTCTCGTCTCTGTCTTATCCTGTGTATCATTCTCATGTCGAGGCCGAGCAGTTTGTAATCCTTCTTGGCGGCCTCGTAGGTCATCCGTTTCGAGAACCAGGCTCGGTCCATCGCGCCAAGCAATAGGATTTGTGTGGCGTATACACTTCTTCTTTTTAGAAAGATTTTGACAAATATCGGGCCGTTTTCACCCAGATACTTTCTGCCGAGCGAAACAAAGGTCTCCTTCGCGACAGGCATGGTTACCTCCTTTGTCTTTTGGCTATATTAGTCAAAAACTCAAAAGAAGCAACCAAACAACCTTCATTTGAAACCTACCAATTTTTACAACATTCAATAAGTTTTCTGCCTATCTCCTTCAGACGGTCATTTTTGTAAAAAAGATAAACGGTAAAAAATACAATCCACACCAAAATAATAATTCCCAAATCTCTTAACCATTCGCCGTTGACCAAAAGGACGAGAGAAATCGCCCAAAAAAGTGAAATAACAAATGGGAACTTGAAAATCTGCACCATGTCACTCTTACCGGAAAAGAAGTAGTACATTAAACCAACCGCGCTTCCACCTAAAAGAATGGCTAAAACAAGAGAATCTACTTCGGCGCCCGTAAAACGAAGAATTAGGAGCGTAAGCCAAGTAAGAGTAACGGAGGCGCAGAGAGCGCAAAAATCTTTCCTTGTTATTGTTCTGGCAATGAGTGAAAGAACGAAAAAACCCACCATTAAGATTAGAGCAAGCGTCATGACAAGAGTTCAACCACGACTGACGCAACGACAAGAAGGAGGATGGCAATGGAAAGTCCTTGATACGGAAGAGTTTGTTTCCTTGTTCTGGTGATAAATTTGCTTATCGGATGAGCAAGAAACATGAGCACTGACCCTAAAAGCGTTCCTGCCAAAAACAGATTAACGGTATAGGTGTTGTGGAACAGTGTGCCGTACTCGCCTAAAATTTTTACATAAAGAGGTCCGTAGTCTCTGATGAGTGGCATTATGGGAATAATCGTTCCGAGAAATATCACTAGCCAGATTATTTGTGGCTGGTAAGGTAGGTACTCTTTCTTGGGAAGTTTGGAGAGCCAAGACGAGAGCGCCACCGCGAACCCTCCAATGAGAACTCCAACAACGACAGAAGAAATTCCGAGTGAAGTAGCCAGTATCGCCAGAGCCCCCGCCCCAACAGTACAGAGAGGACAATGTGCCAGTGCAAGCTTCGGGAAAAGGATTGCGACAGGTATCGTTAAGAGAGTTTTTTTCATCGACTACAGTATAACCTCGGCCCTGATCTCAAGTTGGAGCGCTCCGCCATTCTCGTCCACAAGGTAAACATATCTTTCAATTACACCCACACCCGCCGGACCGTGTGCCGCAGGGTCAAAGACCACCTCAATAACTCTTTCTTCACCCACCTTCAGAATCTCATTTGCTTTTGGCACGCTGTTACCGTGTCCCGGCATGCCGAAAGGACCTCTTTTATTCTCACCGTTTATTATGTAGGCATTGGTACACATACAGGAAGTAACGACGCTGTCTACTCTGACATCTTGGTTACTCGTATTGGAAACGGTGAAAGTCTTTTTTACCACACCGTCTTTCATGGCTATGGTACCGAAGTCGTATCTGGTTTCAGTTGCGCTTAATAGATTGTCAGAATTTACTTGAGCATCCGATGGTAAAACGGCGGTTTGATCGCCCTTGCCGAAGGAGAAAAGTCCGACAAAGAGCAGGGCTACAGCTGCTAGTGTTATAAGTGTCGTTTTCATATTACTTTGACCAAGCATCGTACCAACCTCTCATCATCTGAATCTCACTTGACTGAGACGTGATGATGTTATCCGCAAGAGTTTTCATCTCCTCTCTGTCTGTACTTACTGCAAGCATCCTTGCCATCATAATCGCCATCTCGTGGTGTGGAATCATTTGAGATATGAACTCAAGGTCAAAATCTTCGGCCGCCCTAAGTTGACCCAAGTCTCCTTCCATACCCATCATACTCATACCCATACTGCCGTGACCCATCATCCCGCCCATGCCTGAAGAGTAGCTTGGTGTCCCGCCAAACCAATCCGCATACCACCCGCGCATATCTTTATTTTCTCTTTCCTGTGCCTCAATGATTCCCTGAGCGAGAGAAAGAATTTCTTGGCGCTTGGATCGCTCAAGTGCAAGTTTCGCCATGCTGATAGCTCCCTCGTGATGTGGAATCATTTCCTCTATGAAGTGCCTGTCAATATTTTGGCCCGTTATAATACTCGCCTGTCTCGTACCCATCATGGGGTAGGTGTTAAACCATGGTGCGATAAGAATACCTAAAATAACGCCCACAATTCCCGCTCCTAAATATTTTATGCTGTTGTCCATATTATTTTTTCTTTTGGGAAACGTTATAAATTTTTAAAATTTCTCTGACCGCTTTGTCACCCTTGCCGTGCTTCATCTGGTGAGCCACGTGAGTCTCCAAGTGGTTCTGGAGCATCAGCGCCTCAAAGGCTCCCACGGCGCTTTTAATTGCTTGCGCTTGGGTGATGATGTCAACACAGTACTTCTCTTCCTCAACCATTCTTTTAACACCCCTCACTTGTCCCTCAACGCGGTTCAATCGGCTTTTTAATTTGTTTTTCATATCTGGTTTCATACTTAAATAGTATATACCCCCATCGGGTATATTGCAAGCAGTCTATAAAGACCTCTGTGTATTACTTTATAATTTCTCATGCTTTAACTAAGTCCCTCTCAACACGCTTCAGAAGCACCGCATTTGTAGCCACAATTATCGAAGAAATACTCATGAGAAGTGCCGCGAATTCCGGGCGGAGCATAATACCGAAGCTTGGATACAAGATTCCACCAGCTACTGGTATAGCTAGAATATTGTAGATTGAAGCCCAGAAAAGGTTTTGCTTCATCTTCCAAACTGTCGCCTTGCTTAAGGTTATTGCTCGAAGAATGTCTAACGGATCAGATTTCATAAGGACAACCTTTGCTGTCTCAATCGCCACATCAGTACCTGCGCCAATTGCTATGCCAACATCGGCTTGAGCAAGCGCAGGAGCATCGTTGACACCGTCACCGACCATGGCGGTAAATTTTCCTTCCTGCTGAAGTTTTTTGACGTAGTTGGCTTTATCCTCTGGCATCACTTCGGCAAACACTCTATCTATACCGATCTGTTTCGCCACCCTTTCTGCCGTCGTCTTGTTGTCTCCGGTAATCATTACGGTTTCAATCCCAAGGTTCTTTAACTTTCTTACTGCTTCACTCGCATTTTGCTTTATCGGATCGGCGGCTCCGATAACCGCTTTTACAGAACCGTCAATAGCCAATACCATGATGGTTTCTCCTCGGTCTAGGAACTCATTAATTTTTTGTTCCAACCCGCCAAGAACAATTTTATTGTCGCGCATGAGCTTCACTGTCCCGACAAGTATATTTTTATCGAGAACTGTCGCTTTTACTCCAAGTCCGGAAAGGTTCTCGAACCTTTCAACATTTTGAGGCAGTTCCAACTTTCGAGATTTAAGCTCATCAAGCACAGCTTGAGCTAAAGGATGAGATGATTTCGCTTCTGCTGCACCGACCAGTCGAAGCGCCTCTTCCTCACTAAAACCTTCCACAGTCGCTATATCCGTCACTTTGGGTTTTCCTAGAGTCAAGGTGCCTGTTTTGTCTAAGACGATTGCTTGAATTTTTGATACTTGTTCAAGGGTCGGAGCGTCCTTGATAAGAATATTGTGCTTTGCCCCCAAGCCGGTCCCAACTGCAACGGCCGTTGGCGTAGCAAGTCCAAGAGCATCAGGACAAGCGATGACAACAGTAGCGATAGCAAAAGAGAGCGCGAGCATTATGGAGGACCCTACTACAAAAAACCAAATGCCAAAGACCAAAAGACCCGACCCTACCGCCGCAATAACGAGATACTTGGCAAACCTGTCAGCAATTTTTTGTCCTGGTGCCTTTGAGTTCTGCGCCTCTTCAACCATGCGGACAATTTGGGCGAGGGCGGTATCTTTGCCAATTTTTGTCGCCTTAAACCTTACCGAGCCGGCGGTGTTTATAGAGCCACCAATTACCTGATCTCCATACTTTTTAGCGACTGGAAGCGACTCTCCGGTAACTAAAGACTCGTCAATGGCTGTTTCGCCGAGAATGATTTCACCGTCAACCGGAACTTTGTCGCCCGGCTTAAGGATGACTATATCGCCAAGTTCTATCTCGGAAGTAGAAACGAGTGTTTCTATGCCATTCTTCAAGATTCTTGCTTGGGGTGGTACGAGATTAAAAAGTGCCTGCAAGGCGTCTGTTGTTCCGCGCCGAGATTTCATCTCCATCCAGTGACCGAACAGCACGAAAGTAATAAGCATCGCGGCCGCTTCATAGTATGAATCTGCGCCACCAGTCAAAGTCAAAAGAACGCTGAAACCGTATGCTGCCGTAATACCAACCGCAATAAGGACAGCCATGTTGAGGGTTTTATTTTTCAGGGCGAAGTAGGTTGAATATAGGAATATCCACCCGGAGTAGAAAAATACCGGCGTTGAGAGGATAAAGAGAAGCCACGGGAGCGGTATCGGAGACGGGAGATTAAGCTTCAAAAACTCTGTGCCTAAAGGTGAATACAGGATGATTGGAATTGTTAATATAAGCGAGAAGAAAAACTTATTCCGAATATCTATTTCCATGAGACGCGCCATCTCCCGACCAGCAAGACCGGTGTGATCCATACCCATCGTCATCGACATGCTCATTTTGAACTTCTTCCAAAAATTCATTTTAGATACATTGCCCATCACATGTCCCGAGTGAACATGGTGTTTTTCGTTATGGTGATTGTGGTTCATGTATTTTTTTACTCCAAGTTCCATTTAAACAAACGCTCGGAGACTCCGCCAATGTTCTTGATTTTTAATTCAAGATAGGATGGCAGAGGATTTGTCGATTTAAATATCAAAACTCCTTCGCGATGATGACCTCCTGGCTCTGACCCTTCCCATTTAACAGCCTTATATTCTTTGCCGTTGCCATCAACCAGTACGGCAATTTTTGCCATATCCTGATCCAGTTCAACTGAATGTGTATCTAAAACAATATCAAATTTCCATTCTTTTGAATCAACAGATAAAACATATGGGGTAACTGTGACCACTACGTTTGCTTGATTATCGGTTCTTGATTCCCATTTTTGCTCTGTATCAGAAACCGAAGAATCACTTTGAGCCGGACTGGCGGCTGGCTTGGGATTATAGAAAAATAGCAATCCGACTATAAACGCAAGCGCTAAAATGAATATTGATACGGTTTTATACATGATATCTTTTAAATTTAATAACTTTACTACCTATAAAAATAATGCCGAATAAGTTAAAGGCAATACCAATCCAGAAAATTTCAATCTGGTACTGGGCAATGATAACAAGAGCTCCAGCAATACCTAATATAGGCACAATATTGGCAAGATAGTGGGCACAGCAAGAGACCATCGAGAGAGTAGAAGTTGTGCCTGTCACCGCTACTGTCTTATCTTTCATGATCATGTTACCCGTCTTCACCAAATACTTCAGGTATGAGTACAGCCCAATCTGAATGCCGAAGCCGACTGACAAACTCACAATAAAATACCAAAAATTGGAAAACTGGTTTTGAGCGAAGTCCCAACCGGAGACTAGCGTAAGAACGGTAAAATAGACACCAAGTAAAAGTCCGCTTGCCAGCACTCCGTACACAATTGCTTTGACTGAATTTCCCATAATTATTTTTGGGTATCTCTCACTATCTCTCTCCCCGAGTTTCTTATAACCCCTCGCGCTCCAGTTGGCGACGATAGATAGCGCAGATGCCGGCAGAGATTGATATGAGTGTGAGAATGATTGCGTCGTAATAGCAGTGCTGTTGCGTAAATCCAAAAATAGTTCCGTTCTCACCGGCAAGCCACGCTCCAATAAGTGCGAGCGCGCCCCAAATACCGGTAACAATGGATATCCAGTGAATGAATGATGATTTTTTCATATTATTTATTTAATTTATGATTATTTTATATACCGCACCCGCCTTGTTGCCTCTTCGGTGTAACTGTTTCTCCCGTGCCAACCCCGCACCCGCCCTCTCCTCTTTGTTGCCCCGATTGGCTCACTTGGGCAACGATTCTTGCGTAACCTTGAGCGCTCGAATAATCGGCACCAAGCACCTTTTGAGGACTTATATCTTTCCATTCGATTCCACTCTTTTCCATATAAGACCCAATAGTCACGTAGGTGTCCGGAAACCAATAAGAATTAACGATGAGAGCAGCTTTCCACATATCCTCTTCGCTTGCGCCTTGTGAGGCCATAAGTTCAAGAAGTCCGAGCATAGCCATGCCGTGGTTACAGTCGGGAAAATGAACAGAATTGGCGCAACAGGGTCTGTATATGCCACGCGAGATTCTCTCTACCAGAGACTGCTGTTCGGGCGTCAGATTAAAAAATGTATGTTTGCTGTAGTGGTCCATGGGATCTCCTTTTGCGATAGTCCAGCCCCCCGTTGAAGCAAAATTTCCGGCTCCGCCGTAGGAAGGATTTGTCATCTCACCAGTCTCTAGAATTGGATTTGAGTTCGCGAGCCCGAGTACCCAGAATAGATTCAGGAGATACCCGGCATTGTCCTGAGTAATTTTGAGCTGGCCGTTGTTCTGTCCGAGAAGCAGATTCTTGTATTCTTCGGTGAATGCGCCTCTTTTTTCGTAGATGGCCTTGAATTTGTCGGCATCAATTGCGCCTAGGCTTGCGAGCTTGGCGCCGAGATCACTCCAAGTAACAGGCAAAACAAATCCTTCAGGTGGTAGAACTTTTTTCTCTAATTCTCTGATTTGTCTTTGCTCTGATGCGCCAAGAGAGTCGGCTCTTTCTTGATTTATTATTTTTGAATCTGTTGTATAAATTAAGGCACTGGCAAGAATTGTTGCGGAAATGACTATGCTCGCCGGAATCAAATTGTTTCTCGAATCCAGTTTCATATATAAATAACATATACCCCCCTTAGGTATATTGCAAGTCCCCTATTAAAACTGGTGTGGATTACTTCTCCTACTTAACTAAGATTTTTTAAAATCAGCCCAGAGAAACATTACGCCCAAAGCCAAGAAAAGACCCGCTTCCAACCAATTTTGTTTCTGAAAAGCTTCAATAAGGGCAAGGCCGAAAAATAAAACAAAGACAGCGAAATTTGCACCCAATTTATTCATATTTCAATTCTACCACTGAAAAAGAAGTGTCTTAGGTTTATTATTTAATACTTGACACTTTGCCTAGTATCTGCTATACTACTCATGTGGCTCTTTGGATTGCTCCTGGCGCTCGAAACATGTTAGACCTGTGGTTTGCAGACCGAACCTTGGTCTGACAGGTTCCTCGATGATGTCGCCTTGAGGGACGACAAAGTCCGAGATAGCGCTTCGTTGAAGCTATACCGAGAACCATACTGGGCCCGGGGGCGAAAACTCCCGGGCTCTTTTTATTTGTTTGAAAAGTGCTTATTATTTGACACTTGACACTTACTCTTGTGTCTGCTATACTCCACAGTGGACTGGCTGAAAGGAGAGTGTCTTCAACAACGACCTGAATCGCTCGTCAAATCTTTATTTCAACACCAGGACCTGCATCATCATCACCGGCACTTCGACCGACGGCATCACCGGCGGCGCGCCGCGCGACACGGCCGAGGGCACGAAGGAGTACTAGCTCCCGAGTGCACGGCCCCACGGGCCCGGGAAGGACTTCAAACTTCCCGGGCCTGTTTCATTTTTAAGAAATCTTCTCTGCAATCAATAATTCTTTTGTATAGATAGTGTCGGGAACATTTTCATATGGTTTTATCCCCTCTCCGATTGATTCGGACACTTTGTGGTAAGTTACTTTTTGAACGAGTTTCCTCTGAAGCAGATAATTATTGAGCGTCGGACCGCTCGTCACTACAATATTGATGTCAGGTTCTATCGCCTCTTCGGGAGTGTTAACAACCTTGTAACCACTTTTTGGTTTAAAGTTTTTGTCTCTTGTAACTACAAATTTTTCTATCGGAAGCTCGTCAAATTGCTTCCTTTCTTTATCATCATAAGTCTGTATCGCATCATAAGTCTTCCTGCCTATTAAGATGCGGTCATATTTCTTGAGGACATTAAGAGTGTGTGGCCAATAGGAGTCAGGGATAAAGTCTTCGCTCCCGTCTTTACGAGCAATATATCCGTCTTCTGAAATTACGTTATAGAGCGTAACCATTATCTTTTATTCATGAAATAGATGTGCATTTTCTAGATGGATAAGTGCGGTGGTTATGGCTTGTTTAGTATATGTAAGTCTATCTAATCTACCGTGAGTCAAGATACCGATAAGACCTTCTGCTGCTCCAACATTCTTGTTTGTTGTTAATCCTGCTTCAGCTGTTGCATCAGACATATTCATTCCTTTTTCGTGTATCAATTTAGCAATGATTTTGGGTGGCTCAAAGGCAGAAGATAATCCGAGATGAATATTTTTACCATCATATATTGCACACACGCACAGATCCATAACACCAGTTTTTGTATGTGGCACAGCCATGAGTCCACTTTCAATTCCAAAACTATAATCCCCATCTCCAATAGATACTTTTGCGCGATTAATTGCTCCTGTAATAGTCTCTTCCAACGACTTTGGTTGATCGCTTATGCCGTTGGGAACAGATACACCTTCAACCATGCTATTAGCTAGCATCGGATATTGAGTAATGAGTTCTTTAACAGCAGTAATTTTTTGAGGATTTAGTGAAGCTACAATAATTTTCATTTTCCTAATTTTATCAACGAATACCGGTATCGCAAGAGATAACTATGTTCTCTACCCTATCAGGGCTGACGGTAACCGAGACATCACCACAAGTTTTGGATATACCATTGTTAACGGCGTTGACGATGTAATCTCCAGGTGGCAGGTTAATCAAAAACTTTCCGTCCTTGCCACTTTTCATAGTTGCAAAAGTTTTCTCCGATGAAGCTCGGCGCACGACGACATCCGTCTCATATGGAGCGTCCGGACACTCCTCTCCGACACGCATCACAGGACACATCGGTCCGCGCAAGATCGTACCTCCTATTCCAGACTGGTACGGCAAGATACCTGCCCCACCTCCACCAACACTAGGGCACTCCGCAAATTCGCACCTAGGACCAGTACGGCCAACGTAGGAGCCGTCAGGGCAAAGTTTCGCTTCTTGGGTACAGAAAACTTGTTCGTCGCTCTTACTCCCTGACAACCCCACAAGTACGCCAAAAATAGCGAGTGTGAGAAGCGTAATGAGCCCAAAAATAATCTTTTTACTCATTTAAAACTAATTTGGCTTGTGGAAGTGTTTGCCCACGTAGTACGGCCAGATGAAGAGGGCGAGAACCCCTTTCCAGAAAGGAAGATGAAGATAGCCAATGCTGAAAATCCACCCAATCATCCAGATAGCACTGCACGCCTGATTTATTTCTATTGTTTTTACTGTTTCTGCTATTTCCATGATGAATTTTTAATTAATAAGCGCGAACTGGAGACCTAAGTAATACGGCCAGAGCGCTAGAGCTAAGAGCCCCTTACCGAAACTTAGGTGTAAGAAGCCAATAGTGAAAAGCCACCCTATAAGCCAAATTCCGCCCGTAAACACATGGTTTTCTATCTTTATCTTTTGCATACTCTATATTATACAACAAACTATCAGCTATGTGGGGCTAATTTATCTCAACATTTTTCGCAAGAGTTTTAAATCTCTCTCCGTTTGATTGAACTACGGTAATAGTAATATGACCAGTTTTGCTCGTATTGATATCTTTAACCACACCAGATTTTCCTACATGTGTTCCCCCAATAACCTTGCACCTCGCGCCATCTTTTAGTTTTTTGTCTGATTTAAGTTTCATTGCTACGGAACTTGGACTAGGAAAAACTACTTAATAAACTTCAGATTTTTTACTGTGGCGCCGCGCTCGGTCATCTGGGCCTGCACAGACACTTTTGCTATTTCTTTAAATTCCGCGGGTTTGCATACAGCTTTCACTCCTTCTAGACTCGTACACTGACTTGTTGCGTCAAAGAAGAGTGGTACAACGTTACCCTTCACACCATTATCTTCAAACACTAAGTGCCAATTTTTAGGGTCAAATGGTTTTGGTATTGAACCCTTTAGTAAGTTACCCTCCTTTTCAAAAGCAAATTCCCTTACCGGCGGAATGTCACCCTTAGTACACTCAATTGTGTCTATGTACCAACCGCCATCCTTGGCAAGAGTTACGATTGCTGCCTCCGATGCGTTTTTCTCTCTAGACATTACAAGTAGTTGTGCCGCGTCAGCCTGCTCGAATACTCGCGAGGTTGTAATTTTATCTGGTGTCTTTGTCGTGCACAAAACTGGATCTGGAGATGCGCCAAGAGTACTTTCCTTTGCAAGTCTGTCTCGAAGTTCTTTACTCAAAAGCGGAGACTTCATCAGTGTCACTCTATTAGGATCTGCGGTGGTCGGCTCTTTAATCGCCTTAAGCCACTGGTCATAGAAATTTCCGACAGTATCCACTGCGTCAAGAGTTGATACTTGCTGCCCCACAGAACCACCTTCGTCGTTCCTAGAGAAAAACCAAACAAGTCCCCCAATTACTATTAAAACTGCGACTACTATGATTATCTTTTTTTTATCCATATGTTTCTTTTAAGGATAGCATATATTGAACTGTGCTTGCTAGCTACGTGGTATAAAGTTGAAACTTTTATAGGAGCTCCAATACTCGGCTCCTCACTTCCTCCACACTAGCAACATCTGTTCGTAGAGTGATGGCGTTAGGGTTTTTGTTGGTTTGGTATAAATCATACATTTCCTTGAATTTTTCCTTAGAAGTGTTTGCAATTCGACTTTCTGGTTTTGTAAGTGCTGACAACACCCTCTCATCAAATCTGGTAGCACACACATCAAAATCCGCTTCCAGGTTAATTTCCACAATTTCGTATTTGTGAGCTACAGCTATATCTTTCAATTTCTCTCGCCAAACGCGAGTGAGACCAACATCGGATACAACATCGTACTGAAGGTCGAAAGCTCTTTCTGCCATAACAAGTAACATTTCAAGAATATCTTCTTTGTATTTACCTGAAACATAGTTTGAGAATTGCCATTTAAGAGAATCGTATGAGAGATAGAAAAAATGCTCTTTTTCCTTGAGTACTCTTTTTATTATAGTGCTTTTGCCAGAGCAAGGACTGCCATTAATAATGGTTAGCTTCATATCTTTAGAATATCACGGGTTGCGGGACTTGGAATCTTCACTGAACGATTTTTCTCAGGACATCAGCAGTAATCCTGCAGTCCTCCAGAGCATCGTGTAGACCACGAGGTTTTGCTCCAAAAGCTTGGAAAATTTCCTCAGAATTTATTTTTCCAGTATAGCCACCTTTTAACAAGTGAACATATGCAAGTGGCCAGATGTCTAAAATATGATAATCATAAAGTGTTGGGTCAATTCCAGCAGAAGATATTATTGTTTTAAAATGTCTAAAATCTAAATCAGCAACAAAAGACGCGATCAAAATATCTGTTCCAAATTTATCAAAAACTATTTTACCAACCTCTGCTTGTGATAGAGCGCCTTCAAGCATTTCTTGTGTAATACCAGATATAAGTTTTTCTATTTTATCGACCATGTTTGCATAAATATAAGAAGAAAAACTATCTTTTTCTTCGAGAGTATTTTTATCTAAGAGTATTGCACCAATTTGTTTGGGAACATGAAGTCCTTCAAAATCAATCAATAAAATATCCTTAGGAAATCTCATTGATTAAATTATACCAAACTTGCGGGTTGTGGGACTTGGAGTCTTCACTACTGGGAAACCCTCGGGTATTTATTTCATTAAATTCAACTTCTTTTCTCTGCGCCAACCTTTAATTTCTGATTCTCTCTTTCGTGCTTCCTTCAATGTATTAAACTCCTCTTTATATCTAAAAACAACTGGTCTTCTTAGTTTCGTATAATGAGCCCCAGATTTTGAGTTGTTGTGTTGGTCTAACCTTCTATTAAGATCATTTGTACATCCAACATAGAAAGATTTATCTCTGCATTCAAGTATATAAACAAAATATGACATAAGAAGTTTCAGCCCCTCGTCACCCTTCATGAATCAGGGTTTCTCGGGGACTTCTTCTCTATATTTAGCTGGCCGTAGGCACTGATGAGCCTTCGTCCAGCGAAGGTGAAGAAGTGCTGCGGGACTTGGACTCGAACCAAGATACTCGCCTCCAAAGGGCGATGTCCTACCATTAGACGATCCCGCAATGTAATACAATTTATCAGAAAAACCTCTAATTTTCCACACCCCCTCTATTCTAGTGTTCTCAAGAACTTCAGAACAGACTTTCCATCATTTGTGAGTGTGTGACGAACGCTGTTATTATCATTTCGCTTCATTATAAGACCCGAGATAGTTAGCCGACGAATATGGTCCGCCCCTGTTTTATAATTAATCTTCAGGGCATCCGACACCTCAACCACAGATAACTCTGGTGATCTTGCTAATAATTCAAGGATTTCAATCCTTCTGTGGTTTGAAAACCCTCTAACTAATCTTTCTAATTGTCTAGGCTTTCTCATTGTATTCTGGTGTTCTTGAGAACATAAGAATGCTACTTGATAGATTCAGCTAGCGCAAGCTCTAGAGCAAGCTCAGGGATAGAGGTTCTCCCGCTGTCTTCGTAGGCGGTGATGAAGCGTAAGAGCGTCTCTGCCGTCAGGTCTTTCTCGGCCTTCTCGGCAAGAGATTTTAGGAATTTAAATTCGTCTTCCCCCACCTCTTCTTCAATGTCTTTCTCCATACCAGCCTTCAGACGAAGAAGAAAGAGGAGTCGCAGTTTCTCTAAAATAAGTTTGGCAAAGAGTTTTGAATCGGCATTCGCCTCCCCTGCTTTCTTTATCGCCTTCAATCCCTTCTCCAAGTTTTTCTCCACTACTGCCGAGATAACTTCCCGCATCAGTTCTCCCCTCGGCGCACCCGTCACCGCTTCTACTTCCTCTCTTGTAATCTTTTTATCACTCGTGGATGAAAGAATTTTCTCCAAGATTCCATGCACATCGCGGAATGAGCCGTCTCCGAGAAGAGCAATGAGTTCTGCCGCTTCTTTTTCAAGCACCACACCCTCTTTCTTGGCAACAGAGGAGATAAAGTCTTTGAGTATTGCTTGAGTCGGTTGTCTAAATCTGAATGTCTGACAGCGCGAGATGACTGTCTCCGGCACTTTCTCAAGTTCGGTGGTGGCGAAGATAAAGACAACGTGCTTGGGTGGTTCCTCCAGAGTTTTCAAAAAGGCGTTCCACGCTTCTTTGGTGAGCATGTGCGTTTCGTCAATGATATAGACCTTGTACTTGGACTCAAATGGCAAAGTGTTCACCGACTCCCTGATTTCACGGACATCATCTATGCCCCGGTTAGAAGCAGCATCCATCTCCACAAGGTCGTTTGCCGATGTGCCAATCTCACGTGCAAGAATTCTTGCCACAGAAGTTTTCCCTGTACCTCTCGGACCAGAAAAGAGATAGGCGTGCGAGATGTTACCGAGTTTGAGTGCTCCCTCCAAGACTTTCACAATATGGTCTTGCCCGACAACATCACCGAATTTCTCTGGTCTATACCTTCTATATAAAACTTGGGGTGACTTCTCCGCTTTTTTCATAGACATTAGTATAACTTATTCGCCAAGAAACTCCGAAATAATCTTTTCCACCTCTTCTCCCCCATCTTGCTCCATGAGTCGCGCACGTAAGTCTGCCGCGCCGTCAAAGCCGTTTACATATGCCTTGAAGTGCTTTTTCATAATGGCAAAGCTCTTGACGCTACCTAGGAGTTTTTCAAAAAGTTTTGTGTGTTCCACAAGTACTTTGAGTTTCTCTTCTGTTGTCGGTAAGTGTTTTGAGAAGAGCCACGGGTTACCAAATATTCCTCTCCCAATCATGACCCCATCGCAACCTGTCTCTTCACACTTCTTTTTTGCATCGTCAATGTCTACAACGTCACCATTACCAAAGATTAGAGTGTCTACTCCTGCCTCATCACGTATCTTTACCGCCTCTTTCACAAGGTCCCACCTCGCAGGCACTTTTGACATTTCTTTTCTCGTGCGAGCATGAATCGTTACCACGGCAGGTTCTTCTTTCAAAATTTCTGGAAGCCATTTATCCAGTTCTGGTTTGTTGTAACCGGTTCTTGCTTTGAGTGAGACAGGCAAATCCCCTGCACCCTCTTTGGCCGCTTTTATAAGAACTCTCGCAAGCTTTGCGTCCTTCATAAGTTTTGCTCCCGCACCCTGTTTTTCTATCGTCCTGTCTGGGCAACCCATATTTATATCCACCCCGTCAAAGCCGAGTTTCCGCGCCAACTCCGCCGCCTTTTTCATATGCTCTGGATTTGAAGTGAAGAACTGTGCCACTATCGGGCGTTCCGCTTCCGAGTATTCCAAGTCTTTCAAAAGTTTTTTTCTCCCCTCCTCTGGCGCAAGAACCAGACCATCGGCTGAAACGAACTCGGTCCACATCACATCAGGCTTGCCATACTTGGCGATAACGCTTCGGAAGGCAGCATCTGTGACATTGGCCATGGGTGCCAGCGCCATTACAGGCTTTTTCAAACTTTGCCAGAAGTTACTCACTTTATTTAAACTTATAAAAAACTTTGTTCTCGCTACTTAGGTTTAGATAAAGAATCCTGTCCAGAAAATCTTTTTGTGCACGAATAGAGTCGTCAGAAAGAAAGGCGTTTAAGTTTGCGAATATCTGCGAAAGCTCATTATCTTTCTGCCAGATAATTTTCCCGCCACTAGAGAGAAATATCTGATAGTCGTCCTCTCCGATCTCTAGAGCTACGGAGTCAACGTTTAAATCCTTGATGTCTTCTCTAAATTTTGAAAATGCTTTAAACTCTTCAACGTTCATTAGCCTCTCACCAACCGGTTCCGAGAAAGCTTTCTCGGTGGCATATACAAAGTAACTATTCCCCGAAAACGATGGTGCCGGTGCAAAGATAAGCCCTTCTTCATCAAGGAAATAGCACTTGCCCGTCTCTTGAGAGATGATAACTTCTCTGCAATACAGAGCGTGAGGCAGACGCTCTTCAACGCTTATATAAAGAGTTCTCTCTTTCAAATCAAGCGTAGCGGAAGAAAGTCTCGGAAACTCTGTCACAAGGGCGCGCTCAATAGTACGACGAGGATAGAGTATAAAGTTTGACCTCGGCACCACAAAGAGGTAGAAACCGGTAAGCAGATTTTCGGCAACAAGAGTAATCTCGTCTCTATCTATAACATTCTCTCCTAGAACAGAAACTTCAGAGACTTGAAACCGTTCTTCGCGTAGAAAATAAACTAGCCCGTAAGTTATAGAAGAAATCAGAAAAAGAAAAAAGATAAGAAGCGCAATTTTCTTTCTCTTCTTTTTTTTATAAAATTTTGATGAATGAAGAACTTTTCCGCTTGAGACAATTTTCATTTCTTTATCACAGAAAGACCGTTCATATAAGGCACCAGAACTTGAGGAATCTTTATAGAACCATCTTCTTGTTGGAAATTCTCTACTAGAGAAACAAGGATACGAGGAGTAGGTATGGCGGTGGCATTCAAAGAATGCACGTACTTTATCTTGCCGTCACTATCTTTGTAGCGAGTATTGAATCTCCTTGTCTGAAAGTCGTGGTAGTAAGAAGCGCTTGCTATCTCTCTGTATTTCCCCTCCTTCGGCACCCAGAGTTCTGTGTCATACGACTTCACGTGAGCGCCCTTGAGGTCTCCGGTGCAAATGACCAACTGCTGATATGGAATACCAAGAGATTCTATAAACTCTTCGGTGTTTCTATTTAACTCTTCATGGAATTTTACAGACTCATCATGACTTGCTTCGCATAAGACGAGTTGTTCAAGTTTGAAAAACTCATGCACTCGGATGAGACCCTTCACATCCTTAGAGTAACTTCCTGCTTCACGTCTAAAACATGGAGAGAAAGCCAAGTACCTCTTCGGCAAATCTTTTTTCTCGAAAAGTTCTTCAGCGTGGTATGCCATCATTGGAATCTCAGCAGTTCCCGCCAGGTAGTCCCCGTCTTGGGTCTGGTAAATATCTTCCGCGCCACTCGGCAAGTGTCCTGTGCCGTATAAAAAGTTTTTGTGAACGATAACTGGTGGCAAAAATAGGTCAAAACCTTTGCCGAGAAAAAAGTCTCTAGAATAATTCCAAATAGCCCAAGAAAGCATTGCACCGGAATTTTTTAAGTAATAGCCCCTAAAGCCGTGAGTCTTGGTCCCCCTTTCAAAGTCAACCATGTTTAACTCGGTCATGAGTTCAATATGGTCTTTGGGTTCAAAGTTAAACTTCGGTTTCTCGCCCCAAGTCTTTAAAACTTTGTTATCCTCCTCGCCTTTTCCATGTGGTACCGAAGCATCTGGCACATTGGGTACCTCAAGCATCAAGGCCTGCCATTCTTTCAAAACATTTTTGAGTTCCGCTTCTTCTTTCTCAAGTTCACCTTTGAGCACCTTCATCTTCTCCATGATTTGGGAGCGCTCTTCCGAACTTGCTTTAACTATGGCGTTACTGGAAACCTTTTGTTCTGCTCTCTTTTCTTCGGTGCGGGCAAGTAAATTTTTACGCCTATCATCTACTAGAAGAAGCCTGTCAATGTCAAAACTTATGCGTTTCAACTTCGCTGCCTCCTCCAAGAGCTTCTTATTCTCTCTAATAAACTTGATGTCGAGCATATTACATAGCAATATTAACATAATGATACGCGAACTTCTTCCACACGAGTTTCCAGAACTTCTTAAAGAAATCCCTGACCCTCCAAAACAGTTGCGCTACGAAGGCGCCTTACCTAAAGATGGTAACAAGCTCTTGGCAGTTGTCGGCTCAAGAAAGTATTCAAGTTATGGTAGGGAAGTTTGCGAAACAATTATTTCCGGACTCTCCGACTCCCCCATAACCATAGTCTCGGGTCTGGCACTTGGTATAGATTCCATAGCTCATCGTGCCTCTATGCGCGCAGGTCTTCAAACCATTGCGATACCCGGCTCTGGCCTTGACCGCAAGGTGCTTCACCCGCATTCGCACGTTAATCTCGCAAACGAAATTATTGAAAATGGTGGGGGACTTATGTCTGAATACGACGACACGATGCCTTCCGGTGCATGGGCTTTCCCAAGGAGAAACAGAATCATGGCAGGGATGTGTCATGCGGTCCTCGTCATTGAAGCAGAGAAAAAGTCTGGCACCCTTATCACTTCTCGCCTCGCCACAGAATACAACCGAGAAGTGGGAGCTGTCCCTGGTCCTATAAACTCCCCCACATCTGATGGACCGCATATGCTCATTAGACTCGGCGCAGCGCTGGTCCGTGACGCAAACGATTGTTTGGAGCTTCTGGGGCTAAAGAGAAAGGATGAGGCGCCAACTTTGCTTGATTTGGAAGAGCTTTCGGACGAGGAGAAAATTTTTATAAAAATATTGGAGAATCCGTGCTCCAGAGATGAACTTATAAGGGAAAGTAAACTGGATACTGGTGGCGCTAGTGCAATACTTTCGCTTCTGGAAATCAAAGGGTTGATTGTGGAGGAACTTGGTGAAGTTCGTAAAACTTTTTAACGAGACAAGTTTGCAAATAAAAAGTTTCTGTAGTACTAATTGAGACCATGAAGCTTTTAATAGTAGAGTCACCGTCAAAAGCAAAGACGATTGAAAAATATCTTGGAAAAGATTTTCGCGTGCTTGCTTCTGTTGGCCATATTCGCGACCTGCCCAAGTCAAACAGGGCAGCTATTGATATAGAAGCAGGCTTTGTCCCCCACTACGAAGTAGTGAAAGGAAAGGAAAAAATAATTGCCGAAATTAAATCACTTGTAAAAAAGGCAGATGAGGTACTCCTTGCCACAGACCCCGACCGAGAGGGCGAAGCTATTGCTTGGCACGTTCAAGAGGCTGTGGGACTAAAAAACCTTAAACGCATAGTGTTTTACGAAATAACCAAGGAGGCTATAGAAGAGGCTCTAGAGAAGCCCAGAGCCATTGATACGGGTCTTAGGGAGGCACAAGAAGCTAGACGAGTCCTTGACCGACTGGTGGGATACGATCTCTCTGGGCTCATTTGGAAAAAGGTGCGTTACGGACTCTCTGCCGGCAGAGTGCAATCCCCTGCACTTCGTATCATCATGGAGTGCGAACGTGAGATACGTGCCTTCAAGCCGATTACTTTCTGGAGTATTACCGCAAACCTTGAGGATAAACTTAAAAATAATCTTCTATTCTTCTCTTCCAAAGAACCCACAGAGAAAGAAGAAGTAGAAAAAATTCTTTCTCTTGCTAAAGGTGGTTCTTGGAAAGTAACAGATATTAAGGAGACAGAGATGATGCGCACAGCTCGTGCTCCGTTTATCACCTCAACACTACAACAGACAGCAAGCTCTAGACTTGGGTTTGCCCCTTCGCAAAGTATGAGTATCGCCCAGAAACTCTATGAATCAGGGCACATTACTTACATGCGCACAGACTCTACAAATCTTGGTGGAGCTGCGCGCAAAGATATTGAAAATGTGGTGAAGAAGAAATATGGAGAAAACTATTTTGAATCACACGTCTTCGCTAAGAAGTCTAAGAACGCCCAAGAAGCACACGAAGCCATAAGACCGACACATATGGACGTAGAAAACGCTGGCAATACAGAAGCAGAGAAAAGGTTATACCAACTTATCTGGCAGAGAACTCTCTCTAGTCAAATGAAGTCAGCTAAAGTTATGCGCACTAAAGTTGTTGCTAACACCCACGCCACGGCGGGGCAAGTTTCCGACAAATCTTTCCCAGACTTCTGGCTCAATGGTTCACGCATCCTTTTTGACGGCTGGCTTAGAGCAGACAGAGCCTCTGCTGGTGAAGATGTCGTTTTACCGAAACTTGTGGTTGGCGACCCGCTAAAACTTCTGGAGATTCATTCGGAAGAGAAACAAACAGAGCCACCAGCGCGATATTCTGAAGCAGGACTTATCAAAGAACTTGAGAAGCGTGGTATCGGCCGACCGTCCACCTATGCCTCTATCATAAAAACTCTTACTGACCGCGGTTATGTAGAGAAAATTTCTAAAGCACTCTGTCCAACAGATACCGGTGATGTTGTTAGCTCTTTTATTGAGGAACATTTCCCTACTTATATTAGTGACTCATTCACTGCCGAGATGGAAAACGAGTTGGATGACATTGCCAACGGGGAGCGTACTTACAAAAAAACTTTGAAAGACTTTTATACTCCTTTTCAAAAGGCGGTTAAATCTAAAGACGATATTCAAAAAGTGACCAATTTAGGAAAAGCGCCAAACGATGAGAAGTGCCCAGTCTGTGGTTCTCAAATGATAATTAAACTTGGTAAGAGTGGCAGATTTCTTTCGTGCGAGAAGTTTCCTCTATGCTCTGGTGCGCGAACTATAGACGGCAAAGAACTTCAAGGGCCGAAAGATACCGGAGAACTCTGTCCTAAATGTGAGAAAGGAAACTTGGTTACTCGTGAGGGTAAGTTTGGTATGTTTACCGCCTGCTCGCGCTTCCCTAAATGCAAATTTATAAAGAAAGACGAAGAACAAGAAAGAGCAAACTCAACAGGTGTAGAATGCCCCACTTGTAAAAAAGGGTTCTTATCAGAACGAAGAGGTAGATTTGGAGTATTCTATAGTTGTTCTAACTATCCAGATTGTAAATATGCTATAAAAGCTAAGCCGACGGGCGAGATCTGCAAGACCTGTGGGTCTCTTATGATGGAAGGTACAAAGACCATTCCAGAGCGCTGTTCAGATAAAAAATGCCCCAACCACAACCCTCACAAACTAGAGAAGAAGTAGACTCTCCAGCCAAAATTACAAGGAGCATGGCGAGTCCTTCTCCTGAAGATATTGCGCTCGTCAAGAAAGCTTTTTCACTTGCTCGTCGCGCCAATGAAGGACGGGTGAGATTTTCTGGCGAGCCAAATTTGAGACACTTAGTAGAGTCTGCAAAAACTCTTGCAGAACTCGGCACTGGCACCGCCACCATTGTCGCAGGACTACTTCATGATTCTATAGAAGATGCTGGCGTCCAAAGAGAGGTAATCGTAAAAGAATTCGGGGAAGAAGTTGCCTTCCTCATTGACGGAGTATCAAAACTTGGACACTTAAAGTACAAAGGGGCCGACAGACATAACGAAAGTCTTCGCAAACTCTTCGTAGCGATGTCAGAGGATATTAGAGTTCTTCTCATTAAGCTTGCGTGCCGTTTACACAATATGAGAACTCTCGCCTATGTGCCGAAAGATAAACAAGGGCGTCTCGCCAGAGAGTCACTTGAGATATATGCGCCCATAGCTTACCGTCTAGGCATCAGAAAGATCAATCGTGAACTTGAAGACCTATCTTTTCCTTATGTTTATCCCAAGGAGTATGAGGAGATGAGAAAAACGTTGAAAGAAAGACACTTTGATAGAACTGAAAGTTTGGAAAAATTTTCTCGCTCTGTGAAAAAGGCTCTGGCTAAAGAAGGACTGACTAAGGTTAAAACAGAGTATAGAGTAAAAGGACTTTATAGTCTTTATAAAAAGTATTTAAGATACGACCGAGATCTTGAAAAGATATATGACCTTAGTGCCATGCGTATCTTGGTTGACTCTACGGTGGACTGCTACCGAGTTCTAGGAACAATACATGCACGCTGGAGACCTCTACCCGGTCGTATCAAGGATTACATCTCTGACCCCAAGGCAAACGGTTATCAAGCACTACACACCACTGTTTTCATTGGTGATGGCAACATTGTGGAAGTCCAGATTAAAACTCAAGATATGCACAAATATTCAGAATACGGTATTGCCTCACACCTTTCTTATAAAGGAGGTAAAGAAAACAAAGATGTCTTGGCTTGGGTTCACGCTCTCCTACCAAAATCAACCCGGCCGAATAATGAAGGAGACCTGTCTGCCGGCAAGGCAGGAAACATGGACGTGCCCGCTTGGATAAAGGAACTTGCCCAGTATGAAGAACCTTCAAAAGATTACAAACTTTTTCGAGAAGGTCTCACCAGCGATTTCTTTAGCCACAGGATATTCGTCTTCTCGCCCAAAGGAGATGTGGTGGACCTGCCAAATGACTCTACACCAATAGATTTTGCCTATTCAATACATTCAGATATTGGAAACCAAATGGCAGGGGCGAAGGTGAACGGTAAACTTGTCTCACTTGATAGCACGCTTCATAACGGAGATATTGTCATGATTGTGACGAAAGAGAATGCTAAACCAAACCGTAAATGGTTGGAGATGGCAAAGACCTCGCTTGCTCGTCGCCATATCCGACACAGACTTACTGAACTAAAAGACTTGAACCGCGACTAGATACTAAACTTACTAACAGAGTAGAGAGAATCGTCATCATCTGCCATGATTCTTTCTTCTTCGGTTAGTGCTGGAGCATTCTCTACAGACACTTCTGTACCTTCATCAGAAACAATTCTTTCAAGAAGTGCGCGTAAATCATCCTTATCAAAAAAGTCTATGGTCACTCGCCCACCCGCCTCTTTCTTCTCAATTCTCACTCGAGTACCCAACTTTTCTTTGAACTGGTCTTCTATCTCTATGAGCTCTTGGTCTATGAGCTTTCTGGCGCGTTCTACGGCAATGTGGCGAGCGATACTCTCGGCTTCTCGGACATTGAGTTTCTTTGCCACAATTTCTTTGAAAAGAGTTTCCTGTTCTTGAGGTCTATCAATAAGCATCATTAATGGTCGGGTGTGTCCTTCGGTAATCTGATTCTTTGAAAGCGCTTCAATGATGTATTCCGGCAAAGTAAGAATGCGAAGGGAGTTTGAGACATATTCGCGACTCTTGCCGACCTTCTTACCAATCTCGTGGTGTTTAAAGTTAAATTCCCTTACTAGGCGGCCAAAGGCACGGGCTCGGTCAACTGGAGTAAGGTCTTCACGTTGAATGTTTTCTATTATGGCAAGCTCAAGCTTCATCAGGTCCGTCTCCTCACCTGTGCGGATAAGAACCGGTACCTGTGAGAGTCCTGCAAGACGAGCGGCGCGAAGGCGTCGTTCTCCTGCGACCAGTTCATACTCAACCCCAAGTCCTCCATCTTCTTTTAAAACTTCGTTACGAGTAACTACAAGCGCTTGGAGTACGCCGTACTGACGAATAGAATCTGCTAGGGCTCTCAACTGTGTTTCATCAAACTCTCGGCGAGGCTGATATGGGTTTGGTTTTATTTTATCCACCTCAACCCAGAAAACGGCATCGTTATAGAATCGCGACATAACTAGATTTTAACACGATTTTTTTGTAGAGTTAAGTCACTTATCCTTGCCGGAGTGGCGGAATGGCAGACGCGCACGACTCAAAATCGTGTCTCGCAAGGGGTGTGGGTTCAAGTCCCACCTCCGGCACCAATGAAGAAAAAGATACTGGTAATACTTGGACCCACGGCCTCTGGGAAAAGTGCGTTGGGAGTAAGACTTGCTAAAAAATTTGGCGGAGAAATTATCTCTGCTGATTCTAGGCAAATTTATCGCGGGCTTGATATCGGGACAGGGAAAATCACTAAAAAAGAAATGAGGGGTGTTAAGCACCATCTTCTTGACGTGGCCAGTCCCAAGGAGCAGTTCTCCGTAGCTGAGTATAAAAAATTGGCAGAGGAGAAAATAAACAAAATTAAGTTCCCTATTGTTGTGGGCGGTACTGGATTCTATATAGACGCTCTTGCAGGAAAGGCTAGTTATCCTGATGTGCCCCCAAACAAAAAGTTAAGAAAAAGGCTTGGCCAGGAATCTGCAGATGAGCTCTTTAAGATTCTAAAGAAAAAAGATTCACGGAGGGCACAAACAATAGACCGACATAATAAGGTTCGTTTAATAAGAGCACTTGAAATCATTGAGGTACTGGGCCAAGTTCCACCTATTCTTAAGTTCTCAAGAACATCAGAATACCAATTTATATACATTGGATTGAGGCCAGATGATTTGGAAAGAAGAATTTACAAAAGGCTCGTAAAAAGGATTTTGGGAATAATTCGGGAAACAAAGAAATTGCCCTTCAAGCGCGCTTACGAATTGGGGCTTGAATACCGCTATGCTGCTTTATATTTAAAGAAAAAAATAAGTAAAAAGGAAATGGTCGAGAGACTTAACAGAGCCATCCGAGAGTACGCCAAGCGACAGATGACCTGGTTCAAACGCAACAAAGAAATTAAATGGTTCAAACCAGAAGAATATAAAAAGATAGAAAAGTTCGCCAAATCAAGACTTTTGGCTTAATGTTAGAGACAAATGAGTATAGACAAGATATTAAAAGAGCTTGAGAAGTGCGAGTACAAAGTATCCACCGACACCAGGAAAGATATTAGTGGCTCTATTTATTTTGCTCTGAAGGGAGAAACCCATGACGGTAACCACTTTGTAAAAGATGCTCTGGAAAAAGGTGCGGTAGTGGCTGTTACGGATAAAAAAGAAAACGCTGGTGAGAATGTGTATGTGGTAGAAGACAGTTTAAAAACGCTTCAAGAAGTAGCGAGAAAATATAGAGAACAATTCAATATTCCTATTATTGCTATAGGTGGCTCAAATGGGAAAACGACAAGTAAAGACTTGGTACGCGATGTATTGAAAACGAAATATAAAGTTTTTGCCACAGCGGGTAATTTAAATAACGAAATCGGTGTCCCCCTTTCAATACTTTCCATAAAAAAAGATTGTGAGATAGCAATAATTGAAGTTGGCGCTAACCGCAGAGGTGATCATAAGTTCTTACTTGATATGGTGAGACCAACACACGTTGCGGTTACAAATAACGGCATGGATCACCTTGAAGGATTCGGCTCCCCTGAAGGTGTAAGGATGGCCAATAAAGAAATATATGATTGGGCACTCCAACACTCGGCCACTGCTTTTGTAAATAAGAAACACCCAGACTTGGTTCTGGATTCAGAAGGAGTTTCGCGTGTTTTGTATCCTGAAAAAGAGCTTGAATATAAAACGAAACTTGCCGGCGATTACAACAGAGAAAACATTGAACTTGCTTTGGCCGTGGGAAACAGTATGGATGTAAAGACAGAAGATGCCCTTAGAGCTATTGCTTCATATGAACCGTCCGGAAACCGCTCACAAGTTATAACAAAAAATGGGATAAATTTTGTCGTGGATTGCTACAATGCTAATCCTTCAAGCATGAAGGCTTCTCTTGAAAGTTTCTTGAAAGATTCCAAGAATCATAAAGGTGTTGTCTTGGGAGACATGCTAGAACTCGGAAAATATTCTCTAGAAGAACATAAGAAAGTGGTTAAATATCTTTCAGAGCAAAAATTAGATTTTCTGGTATTTGTCGGAGAGGAGTTTAAAAAAGCGCTTGTTGGTGAGAGTTTAAAACATCTGTGGTTTCCAGATTCAGAAAAAGCGAAAGACTGGTTTAGAGGCGAAAAATTTGACGGCTTCACCTTTCTCCTTAAGGGTTCGCGAGGGATGAAAATAGAAAAAATCTTAGAGTAACTTTGGCGGGCGATGAGGGAATCGAACCCCCGACAGCGGATTTGGAGGCCGCAGTTATGCCACTTAACTAATCGCCCTAGAATTGCTATTTTAACACAGACTAAGCCTTTTTCTCCTTATAAACGGTGTGTTTGCGGACAATAGGATTATATTTCTTTAATTCAAGTTTGCGCTCTACAGATTTCCTGTTTTTGCGCGAGTAGTAGGTGTGACCCTTGCCCTTCCCCTTTTCGTCCCCTACAGAGACTAGTTTTATTAGATGGTCTTGCGACATAGCCAAATAGGATACACTAGGACAAATATTTTGCAAATTTCCCCATAAGGTCTCTTGTAATCTTACCGACTAAACCATCGGCTATCTTGAAGTTATCAACTTTTACCACGGGCACAATATCTTTAAATGAAGCAGTGATGAACACTTCGTCAGCGGACTTAAGTTCTTGAAAACTAACTTCCCTTCTCTCAACCTTATAATCTTGTTCTGCAAGCTTTAAAACAATTTTACGAGTTATACCCTCAAGAACTTCTTCCTCTGGTGTAATAAGAACATTGTCTTTAATTAAAAAAATATTACTTGTAGCACACTCTAAAACCTTACCCTCGTTAACATATAAGATTTCTAATGCACCGTTTTCATTCTTAAAATTTTGCAGACTAGCACCCATGATGTAGTTGGTGGTCTTAAGCTTGGGCATTTCGCGCTTATATTCATGCGTAATGAGCTTAGCACCTTTTTCATAATTTTCTTTCGGTAGAGCCTTCCACTCTTCAGCGAGCATATAGAAAGTCGGTTCATCAAAATTGTGTTCTATGCCATTGATGACCCTTCCGCCTGTAAGCACAATCCTAATACTTGCCCTAGTAGTAAACTCTGACTTTTTAACTATTTCAATTATTATTTCTTCTGCTAGTTTTGCACTTACTGGTACCTTTATGTTTAAAGCTTCTGCGCCACGAATAAGTCTTTGCCAGTGGTCACTAAAATGAAGTGGTTTAGTGTTTATTACGGCAAGTGCTTCATACATACCATAACCACGTAATAAGCCGATGTCTAAAATAGAGACCTTTGCATCTCGCAAGGGTAATATTTCTCCATTAAAAAAGCAATACTGGTTCATCTGTGTGTTTTATTATACCCTGCCTGCCTGCCGGCAGGCAGGGCAAAGTTGTCTTTCCACTTTCGCTCTAGTAAAGTAAGAATACTTCATATGTCTCAGAAGAAAACAATACTCGTAACGGGTGGAGCGGGATTTATCGGCTCACACCTCTGTAGGCGACTGGAAAAAGATGGGCACAGAGTAATTTCGCTTGATAATTATTTTGCAGGCAGACGAGAAAATCATGTCTCTGGGGTGGAATATAGAGAAGGGCACACTAAAGATGTTGAGGCTCTAGTGCCGGAAAAGATTGATATTATCTTTCACCTTGGAGAGTATGCTCGAGTAGAACAAAGCGTGCTTGAAAAAGAGGTGGTGCATAACCTCAATGTCATTGGCACAAGGTCTGTCTTGGATTTCTGGAAAAAACGTGGTTGTAAACTTGTCTATGCTGGTTCGTCCACTAAGTTTGGCGATGATGGAAAAGCAAGAGAAACCACACCCTATGCCTCAACCAAAGCCAGAAATACAGAAATAGTAAAAGAAATTGGCGATGTCAAAAGACTTCCCTACGCCATAACTTACTTTTACAACGTATATGGTCCTGGTGAGCGGTCAGGAATTTACGGCACGGTCATAGAAATTTTTAAACAAATGTATTTATCGGGTTCCCCTATCACAGTTGTAAAACCGGGCACACAGACTCGTAACTTTACCCACGTTGACGATATTGTGGATGGACTTATTCTGGTGGGAGAAAGAGGGCAAGGAGACGAATATGGTCTTGGTAATGAAAAAATGTATTCCATACTAGAAATAGCAAAAATGTTTGGTGGCGAAGTCATGCTCCTTCCGGAAAGAACGGGAAACCGCATGATGTCTGGTTTAGACACAAAGAAATCAAGAGGGCTTGGCTGGAGTCCGCAAAGAAGTGTAGAAGAATATATACGAGAGTTTGTCGCGACAAGTGCTCGTGGCGACAAGAAAGAGAAACGAGTACTTGTCTTTTCAACAACTTTTCTACCGATTACCGGCCCCGCTGAAGAAGCACTCATTGAACTTATAAATAAAATGCCCGAGGTGAAGTTTGACATCGTGACATCCTGTTTCTCACCATATACAAAAAATCCAGTAGAACAAAAAAATAATATTACTATTCACAGAGTCGGCTTCGGACATAAGACCGACAAATATCTTCTACCTTTTCTTGGTTACCGCAGAGCCAAGAAGCTCCACGCCGAACATAAATATCTTTTCACTTGGTCTATCATGGCAAGTTATGCGGCTTTGGCGGGAGTCTTCCTCAAGCGCAGGTTAAAACTTCCTCTACTCATCACGCTTGCTGATCACGATATCACCGAGATTTCACCATTTTTCATAACTATACTTAAAGCAATTCTTTCCGATGCAGATCAAGTTTACGGAGAAAGCAGACAAGAAGAACATGTAAAAAAACTTATTGGCAAAAACTTGAGAAAATCAATGGGAGAAGGAGATGCCTTCGCCAACCAAATCCGCTTTCTTTACAGCAGTATTTTATATCATACGCCAGGTAAGTAATGATAAAAGCGGGCGCCTCTCGGTAGAGGCGCCCTTTACTTTAGGACATCGTGTTCTTGGAGTTCTTTCTCCAGAGACCCGATATCATGGTGGAAACCGTGATAGACGATTCCGTGTCCGCCAAGGTTTTTCCAGCTGTTGATATTGCTTTCGTAATCGTCCACGAGGATTGCTTCGTCGGGACGAACACCTGCAAGCTTTAGCGCATATTCGTAGATACGGGGTTCAGGCTTTGAGGCTCCGACTCGGTACGAGAGAATGTGGCGCTCTCCTGGAATGTGTTTGAAGAGAAATGGATGCTTCTTGAAGTAGCGTTCGTAGTGAATTTCGTTCGTGTTGGAAAGAAGATACATCACCACTTCAGTCCGCACCTTTTCAAGTAAAGTGTCCAAACCTGCAACATCTTCGAAAAAGATATCAGTGTAATACTCCTCGAAGAGTGCCTGTGGGATCTCTATCTTGGTCCGAGCCATAAACTCGTGGTAATAGTCTTCAGGTGAGATATCACCGCGATCGAAGGCTCGGTACACGTCGTTTTGAATCTGGTTGAGTTCCCGAGCAGGGAGCGTCGTGTATCCTTCACGGATAAGCCTTCGATAGAAGAACTCCATGTGAAAGGTTGAAAAAACATTTCCGAAATCAAGGAACAGCGCCTTAATAGACATATCTTTAGTCTCCTTTTGAACAGTTTTGACCAGGGACAGCTTAACCTATAGTATGAAAGAGTCAATGCCTAAAAGAATACTTATATTCTCTCTCGCCTATTTTCCTAAACATGTCGGTGGTGCCGAGGTAGCTATTAAGGAAATTACAGACAGGATTCCCTCTTCTCTCTATGAATTTCACATGGTGACGCTTCGTTTTGATTCTACTCTCCCTAAAATGGAAAAGGTCGGTAACGTTTTCGTGCATCGCATTGGATTTGTAAAAAGGAATCCAACTATGGCAGATTTGCGTAAATTCCCTCTTCACTTTAATAAATTGCTGTTTCAGTTCTGGGCTTTTTTCAAAGCAGCAACACTCCACCGTAAACTTGATTTCTACGCTACCTGGGCAATGATGGCGCACTCCTGTGGAGTACCGGCAGCACTTTTCAAATTAAGTCACAAAAAAGTTAAATATGTATTAACCCTGCAGGAAGGCGACCCGCCAGAGTACATAGAACGTAAGATGTTGCCTCTTTTCCCATTGTTTAAACGTGCCTTCACTTCTGCAGATATGATACAGAGCATTTCAACTTTCCTCGTAACATGGAGCAAGAAGATGGGGGCAAACTGTCCGACTGTGGTGATACCAAACGCGGTCAACATAAAACACTTTTCTCAAACCTACCCTACAGAAGAGCTTAATGGAATAAAGGATAAATTGAAGAAAAAGAAAAATGACGTTTTCCTTATCACTACATCAAGATTGGTGAAAAAGAATGCTTGCGACGACGTTATCAGGTCTCTGACTCATCTGCCCAAAAATTATCACTTCATCATCTTGGGAACTGGACCAGACGAAGACATGTTGCGCGCACTTGCCAGAGGTCTCAAGGTAGAGTCACGAGTACAATTTTTGGGTCAAATTGGACACGCAGACCTACCAAAGTATCTTGTGGCAAGTGATATTTTTATCAGACCCTCGCTCTCTGAAGGTATGGGGAACTCGTTTGTGGAAGCCATGGCGGCCAAACTCCCAGTTATTGCAACACAAGAAGGTGGTATTGCCGATTTCCTCTTTGATCCAGAGCTAAATACTGAAAAAGACCCCACAGGGCGGGCGGTAAAGGCACGTGACCCAGAAGGCATTGCCCGAGCAGCTAAACTATACATAAGTGATAAGGCAATGACAGAGAAAATTGTGTCCAATGCAGAGAAAATGGCACGGGAGAAATATGACTGGAATCTTATCGCCAAAGATATGGAAGAGAAGGTCTTTGGTGCTCTGCTTAAGGTCTAGAGAAAAAGAACGAATACTAAAAAAATTAGGACGAAACAGGCAAACGTTCCAACAGTTTTAAGAAAGAAACTTACGGCTTCTTGTCTCTGGTTATCAAGATGTAGGCGAAGCGGTTCATAGACAAAGAGATATCCCATAACTGCGGCAGATAGAACAAAGAGGCTCAACATTAGTATCGGCATAAGGATCGTCTCCTCGCGGCCGTCAGGATCAATGCTGAACATAATTGAGACAATAAAAACAATATACAAAGCTGCGAATAACGCGTTTAAGAACGGATTTTTATTCATATTTATTTCTGGCGATTAGTCTGCGGCGTAAACTTCCGTGCCCTCCTTCGCGCTTTGAGATAATTTCACGGCCACCTCATCTCCTTTCTTACCTGACTTAACCGGCTCGTGGTCAAGTTGCATAGAAGAAATAGTTTCGGAAAATTGCTTATCTCCTCGCTTAAACTTTACCTCGTCTCCAACCTTAAGGGCCTTGTTTAGCTTAATAACCGCTACACTGATTTTGTCGTACCAGTGGTTTACTTCGCCAAGTTTATTGCTTTTTGCTTTTGGCATACCCCAAATGCTACACCCCCAATATACTTTTGCAA
Source organism: uncultured Candidatus Saccharibacteria bacterium (assembly GCA_964357635.1). Classification (GTDB taxonomy): domain Bacteria; phylum Patescibacteriota; class Minisyncoccia; order Phycocordibacterales; family Zambryskibacteraceae; genus UBA5004. The sequence goes on from CAYHLZ010000001.1 coordinate 262,660, forward strand.
CTATTGAAAAACCGCCCTTTGAACCTTGTGGTTCTCGGGGCGGCTTTGCGTAAATCAGAGTTGCCCAAGTCGCAAATGTCCGGAGCATGACCGCGTGTTGTAATAGCCGTGAAGATATTCTGATCCGAAATGAATTCCAGAATCATGAAGCCTCAACTGCCAGATATGCGGCTCCCTGTCCGAGCGACGGATGTAGGCAACGTTGACGGTGAGTTGCAAACTGCGACCTTCCGCTGATTTCAAGATCAGATTCAGGGTGGTTGGTTCGCCCTTACGCCATAGACGTTGTTTTTCGATAAGGAGGTTTTCCTCCAAAATCGTGAGAATACTGACAACCTTCAGTTGCGGTTTTTGTGACTGCAACATTGAAACCTCGCTTGTGCCCTACAAAGAGCATGAGTTTTAGACTGTATCAAATATAGCATATTAAAAACTATGTGTCAATTAATATCATTAAAAACACTTAATTTAAGCCAAAAATTAAGGGCGACATAGTCTTTACCATGTCGCCCTCCGCGCTAAGAGCTCAAAAGTTCCTGCGCAAACACCTTCACCTTTCTTTGCCAATCCTCGCTCTTGGTCGTATCAATATCAGAAGTGAGCAAGAGAATCCGAGAAAGCTCCCTCGGTACCAACCGCTTTCGTCCCTTTGTACCGACCACGCGATAATGCTTGAAAAGCATGTTGGCCATTTCGCTTATCTTTGCGTCTGGTTTTTGTTTGAGCCGAGTGATGATTACATCAAGGTCAGCGTAGGTACGGACAAACACCACAGAAGCATCCTTTTGGCGTATCTTATCGCGAAGATCGCGCCTGGCCTCGGCTTCAATGAAATCAGCATCAAGGATGACGTTGCTCCCTTGTTGGGTAAGCCAGCGAGTAACACCACGAGCAATAGCGCCAAGCGCCTTGTCACCAACATTCTGTTTACGAAGCTCCCAGCGGATTTTGTCGTAGCTCACGATTGTGGCACCAATCTCTTCAGAAAGTGCTTGTGCCACCGAACTCTTGCCGGAACCGGCAAGTCCAATCATGGCAATAACAAAAAGCCTCTTGGTTTTGCTCTCCTTGATATCCAGAGACTCTTTCATGAATGCCAACATGACAGAGACCTCGGATTCAGAGAGAGGTTTTGCCTCTCTCAACACCAGACTAATTGAGAGTCCGAGATCAAGTAATTCAAGCTGTTTGGACATTTAGCGCCCCCTAATTTAATTTCAAATCTACGTTAGGGAAAATCCCTAGTCTGGCGCCAAACTACCATAGTGGAGCAAATATAGTCAAATAAACACCCCCAGCAAACTCGCGCTTGCTGGGGGTTTCGACACGTGCGTCACGGTAAATCTCTGAGCAGGGAAACTTCCATTACTTTTGCGAGAGCGATCGCGGCAGCCGAGAGCCACCCAGCTGTCCATACGTAAGCAAAGTCACTTGCGCGCGTGGTCACTTTGATATTACGACCAGTAAGAGTTGATACTACTGGTGGCTTGGTGTTGTCAGGTTTCTCGTTGAGCACTGCGTCGAGAACCCAGACAATCGCCGTAAGTGTCGCCACGAGAGCAAAGAGAAAAAGGAAGGACTTGCTCTGCCCGTAACCTCTCATGAGAAGGACCAGAAAAAAGAATCCGATGATGTTCAAGACCATCTTGATCCAGAACAAAAAAGGAAACCTGCCAAAAGCGTGGCCTGTGGGCCCGCGGGTTGTAGACGTCATGTCTATACTCCTCTGTGTACAAAGGTTCCTGTCTGAAGTAAAGCAAATACCACACTCATAAGTCAATAAAATAAGAGAGCCCCACTGCCCTTTGCTCTATGAAAGCTCAGGGAAAACAGTGGGGCTACTAGCGTGTGGCGTTTGCTTGGCTCTCTGTTGAGAGAGTTGGGAAAACTAACCACCGACAGCTTTGTAATGTGCCGCTAGCGCATTGTGGCGACTTATTCCTTTAGACCCAAATGGCCATTAAGGGGTTATCCGGCTGTACCCAAGAATCCGGACATTACTTTGATTATAACACACTTACACTCTGTCCTCATTATACAGGAATTATGTTTTCTGTCAAGTGTGCGCCGGGCAGGAGTTTCTCTCCTTACAGGAGCAGTATACCTTTCGTATTTTCTCAAAGTAAAGCTTCTCGAAAATATACTCAAGGTCTTCGAATCCTGCCCGCAAGGTGCTTGAGCACCTTGCTCCGGTGGTTACGCAAATTAAAAATCACCCCGCACAAATGCGGGACTATTTTTAATTTGGTGCGCCGGGCAGGATTCGAACCTGCGTAGGCCTAAGGCCGCCAGATTTACAGTC